>WALG01000022.1 GCA_015522955.1 DHVE2 group archaeon | reverse complement strand
ATCACGGACTCTGATTTTTTTCATAGATAAAGAGTAGAGAGAGAAAAGATAAAAAATTTTTCTAAATTTTGAGGAAAGGTTTTTTATTGTGCATGAAATTATCCCTATCGGTGAGCAATATGATACCGAAGGATTTAAAATACACAAAGACCCACGAATGGGTTAAAGTGGAGAGTGAGAATAAAGCCAAAGTTGGGATAACCTATCATGCGCAGGAACAACTTAATGATATTGTTTACGTTGAACTTCCCGAGATAGGCACAGAACTCAGTAAGGGTGATGAACTTGGAGTTGTGGAATCGGTGAAAGCAGCCAGTGATATTTATGCTCCCGTCTCTGGAAGGGTTGTTGCTGTGAATCAAGAGGTTGTGGACAGGCCTGAACTTCTCAACGAAGACCCTTACAAGCACTGGCTCGTGGAAATTGAGTTTGTCAATCAGTCTGAACTGGATGAGTTGCTAAGTTCTGATGAATACATAAAAGTCGTAGAGGAAGATAAGAGTTGAATAAGCGAGATTATTATTACTGGGAGGCAAAAAGGCGCGGTTACAAAAGCCGGGCCTCCCTCAAACTTATACAGATTGATGATAGGTTCTATCTTCTCAAATCAGGTTATCATGTGCTTGACCTGGGAGCCTCACCTGGAGGCTGGATCCAGGTAGTTCTAGAGAGAACAGGTTCTAATGGGCATGTGGTGGCCATTGACATTGCACCTCTTCGAATAAGAGATCCCCGAGTTAAATTCTTAAGAATGGACGTTTTAAATCATGAGGTGTTTGAGGGTCTTAAGGAGTATGTTCCTTTTGATGTGGTACTCTCTGACATGGCACCGAAACTCTCAGGCGTGAGTTCTTGGGATCACGGGCGCTCCATGGAACTTGCTGAGAGAGCCTTAGAAATAGCGATGCATACTCTCCGCACCGGAGGACATTTTCTCGTCAAGATATTCCGCGGTGATATGGAGAAAAATTATGTTAAAAAATGCAAACAGTACTTTGATATGGTTAAAGTTCATAAACCCAAAGCATCCTCACCGAAAAGTGCAGAAATTTATGTAATATGTAAGAGATTTAAATTAGAAAGCACACCCTGAAGTCTTTCTAGTTCAAGGATTACCAGTAATCTTTTTTCCTCTCTAGTTTGTAGAATCTCCTTTATCTTCTTTCCCATATATTTCTCTCTCTCTTCCTCAATCTCCTTGAAAGGCGTAATTTTATTCACTTCTCTGTCCCATAGTAAAACGAATTCCTCAGGACTCTTCGCCTCAAAATCTTTTTTAGCAAGTTTTTTCTTTCTTCTGTTGGCAAGGAATATATGATAAAACTCTACTTTTCTCAGATATAAGTCAGAATATTCTTCTTCCGGTATGTCCAGAGGTATCATCTCTATATCGCTCTTGCGAGATATTGCAAAAGCCTCAAGGTATGCGGGAACGGGGATTCCGACCTCTCCAAATTTTTTCAGTTTGAGAGCATATATAACTTCATAATCATCTGGGTGTATCTCAAAGGGCTTTTTTAGATATTCTCTCATTCCCTTCAGTTCCTCTGGAGAAATGCCTATGAGAAGTAACTCCGGCTCAAACTCATCAACCAAGGTGCGCAGCAAATCTCGTTCACTAACCAGTCCTTTTATTATCCCGACGAAAAGAAGTTTCTTGCCATTCATCTCGAATTTCCGTATCCGTGAAATCATATTGCACTCCTTTCCCTCACCAGTTTCTTTATCTCCTCTCTGTGCTCCATTTCCATGAGTTCCTCTTTTTGGATAAGTGGAATGCCTTCCATCTCCTCTGACCTCAGTTTCTCCACAATTATAAAAGCGTTCTTTCTCAAAATTTGTGTGAGAATTTTGAAGTTCATGGCTTTGTATCTTAGAGTATTGCCTTCTCTTCCTATTCCTGTAAGAAATAGTTCCGTCTCATCTCTGCTTAGAGCCTCAAATGGGCATTTGAATGTAAGATATACATCGTACCCCATGCTGAGGAGTTTACGATAGATGATACCCATTTCAGGGTCTCTCCGCATAAGCGCCATCACATCGTATCTCTCCTCCTCAAGTTTTCCAAACTCCATAAGATTAAGAGGCTCTATTAGTTCCTCTCCAAGATACTCTTCAAGTTTCAGTGCAATGTCCACTACGGCACTCATTCCCTCCTCATAGAGTTGTATTGCTTTTCTGGATACTCCTCCAATCTTTGCCAATTCTCCTAGGGAAATTCCTCTTCTCTCTCTTATATCTCTAAGTTTTCTGCCGTCTATTCTTACATAGAGTCCGCCTGGAGACGAATAAACCAGTGGACTTATCTCCTCTAGGACGAAATCCCTGAAGGTGGGAAGAGAGATTGTTGGAATTCCATGACGTGAATAAATAACACCGTCCAGCATGGAGCCACTGGCGCTCTTTTTTCCAATAATCAGAGGGGTACCTCCTAATTCCTTACCTAAAATTTTAAGTTCTCGGGCAACTTCGTTTCTCAGAGCATCGATGTTAATAAGAAGTTTGAGAATGAGAAGAAGATTCTCTCTTCTGGCTATCAAATCAAAACTCACACTGGGAATCAGAGGCTCCCCTATGGTGAAACTTCCACGATTTAGGATTTCTCGAACCTCACGGAGCATCTTTTCCTTCTCCATCTCGCGCTACGATTATTGTACTGCTATAAAATTTTTTCGTAATGTGCCTCTATCCACTTCTGGGGTTCAAAGAGTTAGAAAATTAAAAATTAAAAATCAAGTCAAAAAATAGGCAATGAAATATTAAGGATGAATAGAAACCATTATATTTGCGAAATATAATAAACAGGTATGAGGTGTTACCGTCTCTCAGGTCTTCTCTCACCTGTGGTAAGTCTCATTGGGATTCCATTAGCCATATACTTTAATCGCTCTTGGTTCTCACTGACTGATAATGCAATAAGTGACCTTGGAAATATCTATCATCCATGGGTCTCACATCCCTATGTGTTGAGTATCACTCTTATATTCTCTGCGTTGCTGGGAATGCACTATATTCTTGGACTCATGCGTGGTTGGAGAAATAAAGTATCGAGGGTGGGAGGTGGTGTGATGTTTTTCGGTATGCTCTCTCTCTTGCACATTGGGGTGTTTCCCGAAGGTACATGGCCCCATTACTACGTGAGTTGGGGATTTTTCTTGCTGGGGAGTTTCGGCATGTTTATAATTGGTATTGCCGCATTATTTAAAAGGGAAGCAAGAAAATTCGGAATAATAACAATATTTATTTTCCTAATCGCCTGGCTTTTAGCAATCTGGGCCCTTCACACGTTTAAGGGAGTGGCTATTGCGGAACTTATTGGAGCAATCACGCTCTCCCTGTGGATTTATCTCACCATCTTCTGGTATAGCCCTTTGGAGGTATTTAGATAAATTACAAGTGTTGAGCAAGGAATCTAAGCACTCTCTCTCTGTATTCCTCAGGATTTTTCTGAAGACTTCTCACATGGGCACCATCTGTAACCCACAGATACACGGCGGGGTTGTTTTTCTTTACTTTTTCATATAACTGCCTTACCTCATGAACTTTGACAAGAGGATCTTGGGTGCCTGCAATAAGAAGAAGAGGAACCCTGATTTTGGAGGTTAGTAACTCCATATTGAAGGATGGAACAGGGTTCATAAGATGTGAAATGGGTTTTACCAGATAATAAATCCATGTCGGAAGATTTGCAAAATACTTTAAGCCTCGTTTTGCAGTGGCGTCCATATTTATTGGAGGGCTATCGCAGATTGCACACTTAACATGAGGGATATCTATGGATGGCCACTGGAGAGCAACAGAGGCACCCATTGAATAACCTATTAAACATATATTTTTTGCTTTATCCGGGTGCTTTTCAGTGAGCCATTGAATTACACTTTTTAAATCTTCCACTTCCTTATATCCCGTGGTGGTGAAATTTCCTTCACTCTTTCCATGGGCACGAAAATCAAATGTGAGTACGTTGTACCCTGCATCTAATAGAATCTTTATTATTTTTTTCATATACACCTGATCCCATTTGCTCACGGTATATCCATGCAGAGGTATTACAGTTCTCTCGCTATCTTTTGGAATCCACCAGGCATCAAGGAGTAGAGAATCTTTTGTTTTTATTTTAATTTCCTGATAGGAATAGCCCAAGTCCTGCGGATTCCAGGTGCCTACGAGACGTGGCGGTTTCAGCATGCGATAGGCCACATATGCTGCAAATATAAAAAGAAAAAGCAATAAAATTAGAACTATGATAAAAAATAAGATTAACATAATTACTCCACCCGATTCACATCCAGTTTTCTCATGCTCCATATTATGGGAATGGCCAGAAGTACAAGGATGGCCCCCACAGGAAACAGAACTCTGTAATTCTCTCCGAACACTTCGACAAGTGCTCCTCCAAGCACGCCTGCGAGAAGAATGGGAAGTGAGCGGGTAGCCTCAAAGAAGCCGTAATACCGGCCAGTGTACATATCTTTTCGATAACTGGTCAAAAGATCTCCTATCACAGGGAATGACGAGGCCATGAGAATTCCCCAACCTATCCCTGCAAGAGTTAGTGCAATTGTAATCTCCATGGAAGTATGAATGAAAAGTCCCCATAACTGGGGTAGTGAGAAAATCAATGCACCTATTATAATGCTAAGTCTTCTGCCAATTTTATCATAGATGTATCCTCCGGGTAATGCGCCTATCAGCACTGTTACATTAAAAAGTGCCATGAGAAGCAAACCCATGGAGGTGACCATTTTTATGTGTTCTTCGTCCGTTTTTCCATAGAGAATGTATGCAATTATACCATAGAGGAATATGCTCACAAACTCGAAACTCATCCACCAAAGGGTTTGAGCGGAGTAGAATTTTAGTAAATCTCTATTTTTCACTATATTTTTAAGATATGCCATTCCACTCTCCCGTGTCTTGGGAGGTTGTAGGGGAGATTCTTTTACATATAGATACACCAGGATAGCAGCGCTTATCAGAAACAGGGCGGTAAGAATATAAGGAATCTGGAGATACGGGGTACTTGCCAGGGCTTTTATTCCTTCCTTCTCACCGGTCTCTGCTACAGCCAGAGCAATCAGATATCCTGCAAGGCCAAAAAGAAATAGGTTCCCGGCCCATTCAAATAATGTAATTACACCACTGGCTCTGCCTCTCTGACCACTCTCTACAGTATCGGGCAGCAATGCTCTGTATTGTGCAGTGTAAAAATGCATTGAGAGATAGAAGAATGCTAGTATGGCGGCAAGACCCCAGATGGATATTCCCATTGCGTAGGTGGAGTAGATAAGCAGAGCTGCAAATGCGGCCATAACCGCTCCAATTATGATGAAGGGTTTTCGTCTACCATATCTTGAACGAAGAGTATCACTATAATAGCCAACGAGGGGAGGAATAATCATTCCTATGAGTCCTTCCAGAGCCAGAATACTTCCTTTCAAGAACGCAGATTGTGTATAACTGGAGAGTAGAGAAAATGAGAGTCCCTTGTTAAGAGCCCAGCCCACACTTCTGCTGAATCCCAGAAAAGCAAGACTCAGAACAATTTTCCATATCAGTTTTTTCCTTGCCATGCTCTCACATGCATGGTATGAGGCCATTCCTTTTAATGTTTTCTGAAAATAGCGTTGGAAATATTAAATGAAGCAAAAATATATATCTGCGTAAAACAATATCCTATACATGCCCGGAAGCAGAATCAAGGTTATTGGAGATATTGGCGATTTAATATCTGTTTTTCATGCCTGTGATACCGAGGTGAAAAAAAAGG
>WALG01000021.1 GCA_015522955.1 DHVE2 group archaeon | reverse complement strand
GAACAGGGCTGCCAAGTACAATCTCGGTTTTCCGCAGGTTGACAATACCATGGGGATATGGGTAAATTGTACTTCCGACGGAAGTCTCCGTATACCTGACCCTTATCTGGGAAACACAACCATGTCTCTATCCAAGGGATGGAATCTTGTAGGTTATCCGAGCAACAATTATACGAGGACGGTAACGGATGCTCTGTTCGGAGTTCCATACGACTATGTACAAATCTATAATACCACTTCGGGGCAGACAGAAACGCTCACATCAAGAGATATCATGCAGCCGGGAAAAGGATACTGGATACATGTGACAGAAGATTGTGTATGGACAGTGGAATGGTAAAAACAAAACCTCTTATTTTTAATTTTATTGATATGCCCCGTAGCTTGCTGCGGTTGGGTTCTTCATTTTTCTAATTTTTTATGGCATTTCAGTTTATGTCATGCACACATAACATATTCTTTAAGTTCATGTCATGCGGGGGTGACATATTGTTGAGATTTGGTAGAGCGCTCTGGGAAAAATTTAAAAGTATGCGGTATATAGAAGCGCAGGTGAATGATTATGGATTATAAGCTTATAATATCACCGTGGAAAAATGAATTCATAGATGCCATAAAAACTACAAAGGAAGAGCTGATAATATCCTCTCCCTTCATCGATTCAAAAGGCATTCAAATATTAAAAGAGGCCATTTCCTCAAGGAATTCTATAGAACTCTCACTTGTCACGAATATTACCGCAAAAAATCTGATAAGTGGTTTTACGGAACCTTCCGCAATTCTCGAGCTATACGAACATTTTAACAATGTCAGGGTTTCAAGTCTTGGAAGATTGCACGCAAAGGTTTATATTATTGATGAAAAAATAGGTATAATAACCTCGGCGAACTTAACAGGTGGAGGGTTAATCGGCAATTTTGAGTATGGGATACTCCTTAAAAACAGGGAGATGGTAGCATCAATAAAAAACGATATGCTGGAATATTACTCTTTCGGCAACATATTTGACAGAGAGACTCTTGAAAAAATAAGAAATGAGGTTGAGTTGCTGAGAGAAAAGAGAGAATTGAAGGAAAGGATACCGAAAAGCTCGGAATTGGATAAACTGCTCAAAGCTAGAGAGGAAAACATAGAAACTGAAATCCTTAAAAACAGAATCAAAGGCGGGAAAACAATAAACTCTATTTTTGCAGATACTATCTTGTACATCCTGAAAAAGAAAGGGCCTTTGAGCACCGAAGAAATGCATCCTCTAATACAGGCTCTTCATCCTGATATCTGCGATGATTCTATAGACAGGGTCATAAACGGTCAGCATTTCGGTAAAAAATGGAAGCACCTCGTTAGAAACGCCCAACAGTTTTTAAAAAGAAAGGGACTTATATACCTTAAAAATGGAAAATGGCATCTTTCAGAGAATTGATATCACTCCAGCCCCTCATGCTTCAGCATGTGGTGATAGTGGTCCACGGGCATCAATGAGAAGAACGCTCTCTCCACCACCTCGCTCATGGACGGGTGTATGTGCATTCCCTCGTATATCGGCTCAGGGTCCTGCTCTCTGGTGTACATGAGGTTGATTATCTCCTGAATCAGTATGGAAGCCCACGGTCCTATGATGTGAGCGCCTAGGATTTTTCTATCATCAGCTTTCAATATCACCTTCACGAACCAGTCCTTCGCACCTATAGCCTCGCCCTTAGCGGTGTTCTCGTACTTGTAGAAGCCTATCAGGATGTTGTCCTTGCCATACTTTTCGATTGCCTCTTTCTCGCGCATTCCAACGCTTGCAATCTCAGGATATGTAAATACTGCAGATGGAACTGCATGGTAATCCATGGGAACTCTCTTTCCAAGGACAGCGTTGTAGTACACGATCTTAGATTCATAGTTGGCGACATGCTTGAAAAGGTACTTTCCGTTGGCATCTCCGAATGCCCATATCCCCGGCTGATTGGTTTCAAGGTATTCATTCACCTTTATCCAGCCCTTCTCATCCGTCTCTATTCCCCCTCTCTCAGGGTGCAGGATATCCGAGTTGGACGCTCTCCCTGCGGCTATCAGTATCTCTTCAGCACTCACCGCCACCTTCTTTCCCGTCGCCCTATCTCTGGCTATCACTTTCTTTCCTTTCAGACCCTTCTCTATTGCAATTACTTCATGGTTGGTTATTATCTTCATATATTTGGACACCTCACGCTT
>WALG01000020.1 GCA_015522955.1 DHVE2 group archaeon | reverse complement strand
TGGTACCCCTGATACTCTACTATCTAATCTCCCTAGGGATGCTTACATATCTCAACCGTGCCCTTAAAATACCTTACAGGGACCATATGGCAATAACCTTTCCCTCTGTGGGAAAGAATGAGGGTACAGCCATGGCTATTGCCATGAGTGCAGGGATGGGGCTTATGGCGATTCCACCTGCCGTGACACCTCTTATTCAGATACCGTTCTTGGTGGGCTACGTGAAAATGTGGAGCAAGATTGCAAAGATGTGGAAATGCAAAAGTGTGAAAAAGGAGGAAATTCCGGTCCCCTCTTAATTTATTTTTTATTTATTTTTCAATGCTATTTTTGTTATACTATAAAACAGAGATTAAAGAGTTTGCGGAGAGGCATGGTCTTGTGGTTATATCATGGGCAGAAAAATTAAAAGATGGGTAGAACTTAAATAAATCTCTATGTAAATCTCTTCTCCAGTACCCTTTTATGGATTGCAACTCCGGAGATGAAGAAAATTAATGTGAAAATGAACAGCATTAGAAAATCGAGCCAGAGGGGGAAATATCCAGGAATGTTCACCGAATACCTCAGAGAATCCACAAGATAGGTGAGTGGTGAAATCGCAGATACTGCACGGGCATACCAGGGCAAATTCTCAAGAGGTATGAATATCCCGCTGATGAAGAGCAGCGTGAATTTTACTAAGGAGGAGAGCATCATCACATCCGCAGGTATGTCTGTTGGTGGATAAGAGGACATGAGAATTGTCATCGCTGCAAACGTGAGAAGCGCTAAAATGATGGCAGGTATGAAAATGAAAAGGTTTACCGAAATATGGAGAAAAATTGCAATTAGTGATATGATAGAGGTAATTATCAGTCCAAAATAAAGGGAGGCCTGCATATCTCCAAAGAGAACTGTGGTAATAGAGATGGGTGAAGAAATGAGTCTTTCAAATGTCTTGCTTCTTGCTTCCCATGGTATAATGGTGGGACCCACTGCGGTGGATGTGAAGAATGCTGTCATGGAAATTAGAGCCACAAAGAGATATTCGTGGGTAAGATTTCTTCCTATCAGAAATGCGCCAAACATGAATAGAGGGAACAAGAGGCCCATTATGACCACAGGACCCTTAAGATAGAAAATGAGCATATCCTTCTTAACGATGGCTAGCGATCTGGATAACTGTGAGAAATTACTCATTTCCCTCACCCACCAGAACCATGAAAACATCTTCGAGGGATGGTTTTTCAACATTGAGTGTAAGAATCTTCAAATTCTCATTTTCCGCATACTTCACTATTTTCCTTATTGTCTCATCCACATCCTCTGTGTATATACGAATTTTATCCCCAAGAACTTCAATCTTTTCTTCAAAGGCATCTTTTTGAAATTTAAGTGGGTAAAGAGATAATTCGATAATCTTATGCTTCTCACCTATTTTTTTGATTTTTTCAGGAGTATCGATGGCAACGAGTTTTCCATGATTTATTATACCAACTCGGTTGCACAGTTCATTTGCATCCTGCATATTGTGTGTGCTCATGAATATTGTCTTGCCCTTTTTCTGCTCCTCTCGGATTATTCTCTTTATCATCCTTGCACTCATTACATCCAGACCTGAGGTGGGTTCATCTAAGAATAAAAGTTCCGGATCCGGGAGCATGGCCATTGCAAGAGACAATCTCTGTTTCATACCCTTAGAGAATGCCCTCACCTTTGCATTTTTCTTTTCATATATGTTGAAGAGTTTCAGAAGTTCTATGCTCCTCTCTTCAATTTCTCTTCTTTTCATTCCGTAGAGTTTTCCCATCAGCATGAGATTTTGCATGGCATTTAGATCTATGTATGGATTTGCCATCTCTGGTACTATGCCTGTTCTTTCTCGAATCTCTATTTTGTGCCTTTTCATGTCCAGCCCAAATATTTTGACTTTTCCTGAATTGGGCTCAAGAATTCCAGTGAGCATTCTTATAGTGGTAGTTTTTCCTGCTCCATTTGGGCCTAGGAATCCAAAGATTTCTCCATGCTCAACCGAGAACGAAATGTGATCTACTGCGAGAAAGTCATCGTAATATTTGCTCAGATTCTCCGCTTTGATTATTTCCACGCTCATTGTAATACCCCTTTACTTATTTCTAATTTCCAAATTTTCTTACTTTCTTAATG
>WALG01000019.1 GCA_015522955.1 DHVE2 group archaeon | reverse complement strand
TAAAATAAGAGAATGATTTATATAGAAAACGAAATACACCACAGTATGGCCTGTGTAACCCGAAAATGATAAGATGAGATTATAGAAAACTAGATACCTACCCATTCACATGGTACGTAGGCGCTTGCTACCACATGGGTGACCGATGAGATTATACCATCCATATTTAGTCGGTTATCCACAAAATCTTGAAGTTCGCTCATACTCAAAAATAAGCATTCACACAGCAAATCATAGTCCCCCAGAATTCTGTAGAGAGTTACAAGTCTGTTCTCCTTCATGAGTGCATTGGCCACCTTATCAATATACTTCCTGTCAACTTTCATATAAATGAAGGCTTTTACACTGTTTTCTACTCCATAACAATTCACAAGAGCAGCATAGCCCCTTATGATACCTTTTTCCTCCATTATTTTAATTCTTCTTCTCACCGTAGCCTCACTCACCCCAAGCATCTTGGCTAACTCGAGATTGGATATACGGGCATTCTCTCTTAGTGCACAGAGAATAGATAAATCGAGGTCATCCACAGGACGCATGCTTTTATCCAGCAATTTCCACCTCTCAATCAAATTGCATTTGGGTGCCTCCATACTATCACCTTTCGTAAAAGATATAACGATTTTCGTATATAAAATTATCGTTTTTGGTGTAAACTCATGGATTGCTTTTTGAAAAATATGTTATGTACCTTCCACTGTATTTTCCACAACCCTTACCCCACCCGGAGGTAAAATCCTCAAGGCTTCATCCACAGGCACACTAAACACTCTTGAAACAATCTTTGCAAATGCATCTTTTTTAATATCTCCAGGTTCTATTATTATATATTTTCCTGTTTTAGAAGTTACAGCACTAACCGGACCGCACATAAGTAGTGTTACTCCCTGATATCCCACCATTCCAACTGCAAGACGAAGAGGAACATGATGAATATAATTTCTCTTTCCATGAACCACCCAGGCTCCACGGGTCACATATTCGCCACTCTCCCCCATTTTGCTTACCTGTGATGGGTACACCCAGTAAGCAGCAAGATTTCCGAAACCGGCATTCCATCCCTTGGACATGCTTACGGCAAACTGTGCTGCTTCCTCCAATGTTTTTTCCCCTATTTCACGTCCCTCTGATTTTATAACTATGCTGGGTGCTCCATGGATATCCGCATGCATATAGAGATCCCCATCCCCCATATGCTTTTTAACAACCTCCTCATTTGTCTTTGCGTCTCTCCCCCCTATCACCAAGAATCCTTCGGAACTTATGAACCATCGGTATTTTTCAAACCAGAAATGTTTTCTATGCGAAACTTTCTTTTTTTCTCGTTTTCTTTCCTTTTTTGCCTTTTGAAGTGCTTCCTCACTCTCTTCAAGTGCCCGTTCAGCACCCTTAATTTTCTCAGCCATTTTTTTTGCCTTCTCGTAATACACGGAAGCATTCTGCCCCGCACTCTTTTTCACGTCGAGAGTTATCTCGGTATCCTCCAGATTTACTCTCATCTTTCCATTTTTCCTGTCATAGGGAATCTTTCCCTCTGCCGCAAGTTTCAGTGATTTTTCCACCTCCACGAAGTGGGCGTAAAGCAAATCTCCAATCTTTCTGTATTCTTCCTCTTTTTTACGATACTCCTCAATAAGTTTTCTCTGCTCCTCAATTCTTCTCTTCAGTTTTTGTTCCTCCTCGCTCACCACGATTATGCCACGCTCCGCATACTTTGCTATGGCCTCGTTAAACGTCTCGTATCTTTCCTGAAAATCACGATTTCTCAGCGGTACGGGAGAGAAGAAATCCTCGTAAACAAAACCTCCCTCAAAATTAAATAAACTCCTGAGAGCATTTTTTATTTTATCGCATTCATCCTCGTTTATTTTCTTGGCGTTCTTATTTACACCAGCACGCAGGCAGACCTCTTCAGCATACTTTCCCATGTTGTATTCAAGGGCAAGGACACGAACCACATCGTATTTTGAATTGTTTATTACCTCACAGAGTTCATCGATATCTTCTACAGGATGATGTCTTGGCGGTGGACCTTTGTATTCCTCGCCACGTAAAATTGCCCTGTGTCTCCATTCTCTCTCCCTATATCCACGCTCTATAATTCCGTCCTTGACCACGATAACATTTCCCTCACCAAACAGTTCGAAGATTAGTGAGTAATTATCGGACATCTCAAAAACCACTATTCGGTCAAAATTAAGTTGATATACCCCCAGAATTTTGCGATTGGAAAATCTCTTGCGCAGAAACATGGCAAACATACTTGGCTCCATGGGGGTTTCCTTCTCCCCAAAATAAATCCATCCTCGAAGGTCTATAAATAAAGGGCACGTCTCTCCTTTGTAAATTTTCAAGAGAAACGAATGCTCATCTATCTGGTAAATTTTCTTTATGAATCCCCCCTCAAGAGTGTTGCGAGATTCCTGAAGCCATGCATATATGTCCAGGGAGAGCATTGAATTCTTCATGATGGTAAATCTCCTTGCAGATTAAACTTTTTCCGCCCTCAAGCATCCCTGGTGGTAACTATGTCCACCTTGAGACCCATGGGATTGTGGAGTACCACGGTACCTGCAGGTACAGGTGCCTGGAGAACTACATTACTCAAAAGTTTGGTCAGATCTTTCATATTTTCCTTGGGTACAGGACCTGTGCTCTTAACGCTAACCACTGGAAAGATGCCCCCAATGACACGAACTACACTCATAAAAGGTCTCACGGGTGACAGAATTTCTTCAATGGCCCATTCTTTTCCTCTGGGACATTTATAATTCGCTACGGATATTATCTCACCATTTTTTATTTCAACCTCTATCACACAGCCTAAGGGGCACACTATGCAGGTCAGTGCATATTTCATGGTGATACCTCCACCTTGAAGGGTCTGGTAATATCCTCTTTTTTTATTTTTACCCGGAGCATCTCCGCTGGGGTAACCACAGGGATTTTATGCATCTTTTTTCCTGTAACAAGAGTCGCATCTTTAACAGGTTTTCTTGCCCTAAGATAAAGAATAACCTCATTTTCTCCATTTATGTAGTGAGGTATAACACATCTCACATTTCCCCCTTTTTCCACGGGAATCCAATTCATAGATGGAAGTCCACCATTTTTGGCATATCGAACCGCCTGCATACCTGCGCGCTCCCCTTGTTCCACAGCATAGTCCACAAGGTCATTTATTACCAGAGAATTCCCCGCCACAAACACGCCGGGTGCTGTGGTCTCGAGGAACTCGTTCACCACAGGGCCCCCGGTTGAAGGGTCGATTCTTATGCCTAAAGACTCAAGGACTCTCACATCAGGTACAAGGCCAGCAGAGATGAGCAAAGTGTCGCATTCAATCCATCTCTCCGTGCCTGGAATTGTTTTTCCTTTCGAATTAACTCTCGCCATCTTAACCCTTTCCACACGTCCTCTTCCATGAACTTCAAGAACACGATGGGAGAGATAGAGTGGAATATTAAAATCTCTGAGAATAACGAGGTTTCTGGCAAGTCCACCAGGGTAAGGCATAAGTTCCACCACACCCACAACTCTGGCACCTTCAAGCGAGAGTCTCCTGGCCATTATGAGACCAACGTCGCCCGAGCCAACGATAAGTACCCTCTTTCCGGGCATTACTCCATAGAGGTCCATAAGGCTCTGGGCCTCTCCCGCCGTATAAATACCTGATACTCTATCCCCTGTGATACCTATCTCAAATCCATGTTTCTCTCGGGCACCTGCAGTGTACACAATGGCCTTTGTCTCTATATCTTTTGTACCCTTTGGAGCAATCAGTTGTATCTTCTTTGCAAGTGGTAACATAATCTCTATCTTCATCACATGGGCAGAAAGGATATATGGAATATTCAACGACCTTACCTTTTCAATGAACAGAGAGGCAAACTCCGGTCCTGTAAGGTCTTCTCCCAGATAATGAATTCCGAAACCCGGATGAATGCACTGCTGCAGAATGCCACCAAGATATTCTGCCTGTTCAAGGATGAGTACCTTACCTCCCTCCTCATGGGCTTTTATGGCAGCAGCAAGTCCCGCAGGACCCCCACCAATCACCACTACATCGTAAATCATTTCTTTTCCCTCCTCAATGAGTTTATATCTCCAATGCCGAGTTCACTTCCTGGACCCTTAAGTGTGACATTCCAGAGAGGTACTCCGTACTCCTGAGCAAGGAGCATGGCTATTCTCACCATGCAGAAACTACCCTGGCACTCGCCACTTGTTGCCCCAGTCCTGAATTTCACAGAATCGATACTTGGAGTCTTCACGTTTATGTATTTCATTCTCTCCACTGCGTCTAAAATTTCTCCCTTGGTTATGTGATTGCATCTGCATATCACCTGTCCATACTCAGACCTTGCCCTTATCTTTCTGTCTCTCTGAGCATCCGGAATTGCGGCAATGCGTGTAATATCTCTACGCCTTGGATACCAGCGTCTCTTGGGCACCAATTTCAGGCCAAGGTCACGGCGTAGAATATCCCTGACAAAGTAGCCTATGGCAGGTGCACTGGTTAAGCCAGGAGACCTTATACCCGCGACGTTGATGAAGCCCCATACCTCTTCAGCACGGATTATAAAATCACCATTTGGTGGTTCGGGTCGAAGACCTGCAAAGGTACGAATCACACCCCTGTCGGGAATTCCTGGCCATAGTTTTCGAGCGCCCTGGAGCACTTCTTTAAGTCCCTCCTCTGTGGTGGCTAAGTTATCTTTTTCATCTCTTTCCATATCTTGAGCATTGGGGCCAATCATTAGATGACCACCTACTTCTGTGGTGACTATTATCCCTTTGCTCTTTGGTGTCGGCGTGGGGAAAAGCACCCTCGTAGGGCCTGGTATGCCATGGCGATAAATTAGATACTCCCCTTTTCTTGGTCGCAGGGTAAAATAGTCCAGTCCAACCATTCTCGAAATTTCATCTGCATACAAACCCGCGGCATTTATAACTACATCACTCTCCATAAAGCCCCGAGGGGTTTGAATACCCTTAACCTCACCATCTGAGACCTTTATACCTTGAACTTCCGTTTCTAAATGAATCTTTACTCCGTTTTTCACAGCATTTTCTATTATTGCCACAGTGGCCCGTGGAGATGCAATCTGACCTACCGTGGGCACATAGAGCGCTCCAGTGGCCTCTGATGCGATGCCTGGTTGCAATGCTTGGAGTTCCTCCTTTTCAACAAGTCTCATTTCAGGAACTCCGTTGCGAATTCCCCTTTCAAGCAGTGTACTAAGATGCTTTATGTCTTCATTCTGGAGAGCGATTATCAATGCTCCACTCCACACGTGAGGTATTTCCAGGTCCTTTACCCATTTTTGCCATAAGCGATTGCCCTTCACACAGAGAGAGGCTCTGAGGGGATACTTTTGAGGGTCATCATCGTAACCTCCATGGATGAGCGCTGTGTTGGCCTTGCTTACTCCCCACCCCACATCGCTCATTTTTTCAATAATATGCACTTTAAGATTTTCGTATCTACTGAGTACCCGGGCTATACTTGCACCCACAATACCTCCACCCACTATTGTCACACGTATACTCATTTTTATACCTCCACAATCCTGGCCCATCCAAGTGCTCTTTTAACAGCCTCTTTCCATGCTCCATATCGCCGCTCTCTCTCTTCCTGGCTCATCTGTGGAACATACACCCTGTCTGCCTGCCATATTTCTTTCAAATCCTCCATCTTTTCCCAATATCCTGTGGATAACCCCGCTACAAATGCTGCACCCAGAGCAGTGGTCTCTTGGTTTTTCGGTCTTATAACTTTCTTACCGGAGATGTCAGCCTGAAACTGCATCAAGAAATCATTGTGAGATGCACCTCCATCGACTCTTATCTCCCTGATTTTTACGTACTTCTCGAACTCTCTGATAACATCCTCTGTTAGATACCCTATACCTTCCAGCACACCTCTTACAATTTCCTTTTTTCCTGTGAGATGAGTTATCCCTATTATCACACCTCTTGCAAACTGATCCCAGTAAGGAGCCCCTAAACCTGTAAAGGCCGGGACAAAATAAAGACCTTCTCCATTAGCCTCTGATGCAAGTCTCTCTGTTTCTTCAGGGGAATTTATTAATCCTAAAGATTCCTGAAGCCATCTAATTGCATTGCCTGTGACGAATACACTTCCCTCCAGAGCATAATTAACATGGCCATTTATCTTCCATGCCACTGTGGATATGAGATTCTCAGACTTTATAATTTTCTCTCCAGTGTTTACAAGCAAGAAATTTCCTGTTCCATAGGTAACCTTTGCAATTCCTCTCTCAAATCCTCCCTCTCCCAGAAGTGCAGATTGCTGGTCTCCCAGAATCCCACCCACAGGTATCTCCCTTCCCAGAATCTCTTTTCTCGTGTAGCCATAAATACAAGAGGATTCCTTTATCCTTGGCAAGATATTTTCCGGTATCTGGAATATTTCCAGGAGGTCATCGTCCCATTCCATACTTTTAAGGTTCATAAGCATGGTGCGTGAAGCATTGGACACATCGGTAGCATGAGTTCCTGTTAAACGATAAAGAATATATGAATCCACTGTGCCTACAAATATTCTGTTTTCCATCACCTTATCTTTCAAATGCGGTACATTGTCCAAAAGCCACTTTATTTTTGGGGCTGAAAAATAGGAATCTACCGTCAAACCCGTCTTTTCTCGAATAATATCTCCATATTCTCTTCTTATCTCTTCCACAATCTTGGAGGTTCTGCGGCATTGCCAGATTATGGCGTTATAAAGGGCATGCCCCTCTTTATCCCATACAACTATACTCTCCCTCTGATTTGTAATCCCTATTGCCTGAAGTTGCACGGAACTTAACTTTTTTAAAGCATCTTTAGCGGCTGAAATCTGCATGTTCCATATCTCTTCTGGGTTCTCTTCGACCCAGCCGGGATGTGGAAAAATTTGTTTTACTGTTCTTTTTCCATATGAGATAATTTCTCCAGATTTATCAAAAACTATGACCCGGGCGTTGGTCGTACCTTCATCCATTGCCATAACATAGTTATCCATTTGATCACCGTTTATGCTTCATGAGGTCATGCGGGCATAGACTTTAAATATTATTGCTTTTAACCTTTTCTACTATTTTTCTGGCAGTGGGCGTGAC
>WALG01000018.1 GCA_015522955.1 DHVE2 group archaeon | reverse complement strand
GTATTCATGCAATAACATAAAAATTTTTGGCATTTTAAAGCCAGAGGTAATAATCAACAACTTCTTCAATCTCTTCCAGATTTCTAGGCAGGTGAAGCATATTCTTGAGATTTCTGTTCTGTCCAAGAAATCCAGAGAGAGTGATGGCTATACCCTTGTTCTCTTTCATATATGTGTAGGCACGATATCTTATGGCTGCCCATTTTCCTTCCAGTGCGAACATCTCGTCCAGCAAAGGTTCCAGTTCTTTTTTAATCTCTTCTTCATTTCCCTGTGGTAATAATTTTTCAAATTCATAATCGAGAAGATACGCCAGTACTTTTTTTTCTGTTAGCATATATTTTCTCGCAATTCTGTGAATTTGTTCCTCAAGCGCATTATCGATATCAATCTTCATTTTTCTTTTTCCGCTCTTAACTATTACCCTCATTTTCCTCCCTCAGTTTTTTCAAAAGTTCCTCATTCTCACTCTTTAAGAGGTCAATCCATTGGGACATTTTCTCTTGGTCTTTCTGAGCCTTTGTGCAGAATTCATCCAGTTCTGCAATCTCCCTTTTCATAAGGGCTATCTTCTCTCTCGTTTCAATGAGTTTATCACGCAAATCTATTATTCTTTTTACCTCAAGATAACTCTCAAGCCTGTGAAGCCTCTCTTCTAGATATTTTCTACGCTCTTTTCTTCTCATTTTTTTAAGCGCCATAAATTTCTCTGGAACAATTTCAATCTCGAAGTCGGGCATAGGGACCACCTTTTTCAAAAGGAGCCATCAGCCCTTTCGGGCGATTGTGGTGGGCCCCATCACCGAGGGATGCAAATAGGAAATGATATAAATAATTAACTCTCAACTCACTACTTTTTCCGTAGTGCCTTAATGCCCTTCCCCATGCAAGATATGGAGAATGTAAAAGGAGGCACCTTTTGAGCATAAATGCAGTATGCCTCTCCAAAATTTTTGATGGTTTCTCTCTCTTCTATGTAGAGGATGAAATAGAGTGCGAGAAACGATACCCAGCCTCCGTAAAGTATTACCAGAAGTTTTGCTGTCAAAAAGGCTATGCCCAATCCAAAGAAAATCGAGCCGAACTGTGCAGGATGCCTCATGCAGGAATATATGCCAGCGGTAACAAGTCTTTCTGGTTTCTGTATACCTTGCCTTATTTCAAAATGCCCGTATTTTTTGAGTGTTCTACCGCCTATTGCATTAAGGAGGAGACCGTAGAATGTAAAGAATATACCAAAGATTACGAAGACTGTGTGAAGCAGAGGAATCTCTATAAATTCAGGAGAAAAGTAACCAACAACGAGTAGCGAAGACCACAACGTAGCCCAGAATACAAATTTCAGGGCAAAGCCCATCCTCAACCCTCCCTTAAATTATAGAACGCACGCTGCACAACCTCATTCATGGCGGGATGTATGTGAAGTGCACGATACATAGCGCCAGCCTGTTCTCGCGTATACATGAGGTTTATTATTTCCTGAATGAGTACCGAAGATTGAGGACCCACAATGGTTGCCCCCAGAATTTGATAGGTATCTCTATCAAGAATCACCTTGACGAAGTAATCTTTTACGCGCATGGCTTCTCCCATGGCTGTATCCTGATACCTATACTCCCCGATGAGTATCTCATGCTTCTTCCTTGCCTCCTCCTCTTTCATGCCCACTGATGCTACTTGGGGATGTGTGAATATTGCGTGGGGCACGGCATGATAATCTACCTTCACCTTCCTCCCGCCAAAGGCGTTGTAAAATACAATTTCACTCTCGTAATTGGCCACATGCTTGAACAGATGTTTTCCATTTGCATCTCCACAGGACCATATACCCTCCTTGCTGGTGCGCATGTATTCGTCTGTTATTATCCATCCCCTTTCATCCACCTTCACTCCCGTTTTTTCCACATTCGTTTCTTTCCATGGAGTTCTTCCTGTGGCAACCATTATCTCATCAGCCTTAATCTCCACCGTCTCTCCATCAGCATTCTCCGCAACTACAACCTTACCCCCCATACTCTTTCTTGCCTCCACGGCACGATGGGAGAGATAGAACTTCATATCCCTAGAGAGTTTCCGACGCACCAGGTTCCTTGCCTCCTTTTCTTCGGTCATAATTATGTCGGGGAGCATCTCAACAATTTTCACATCCACCCCGTACATGGCCATAAAATGCCCGAGTTCCAGAGCGACATAGCCACCTCCGATTATTGCAATGCTACGTGGCAATTTTTTAAGACTGTAGAAAAATTCACGGTTTGTAATGTATCCGGCATCCTGCAGACCCTCTATGGGCGGTATGAAGGGCTTTGAGCCCGTACAGAGAAGAATGGTGTTACCATAAATTTCTTTGCCGCCCACATCCACAGTATAATCATCTACAAAAACTCCCGTGCTATCATAGTAATCAATCACGGGATGTCCTCGCAAACTCTTCTCAATCATTTTGCTTTCTTCATCCACATCATGCTGCACTCTGCGAAGAAGTGCGTTTCCATCCATGCTTTTTATTTTTGCATCTATAAAGAACTCCTCCGCTCTTCTTATTTCCTGAACCAACTCCGCGGGATATGCAAGCATCTTGCTCGGAATGCATCCACGGGTCAGACAGATTCCCCCGGCCTTTTCATTCTCAATTACTGCAACCCGAAGATTTTGGTGGCCTATAAGCGAGGAAACTATATTCATGGATGAGCCCGTGCCAAAGGCTATGATATCATATTCCTTCATCGAATCACCCAATGAACAAAGATACTCAGGTATTTATTTCTTATTACTCACATATGGGTAATTCGCTACAGGAGGAAAAGTAGATAAACGCAAAGAAAGGTAAGCACAAGAAAGGGAACAGAGTACTTGTGAAATTCGTATAGGATTTTTCTGCGTGAAAGGCGCAGTGCAAGCATATTTGCCAGGGAGGCAATGAGCACCCCGTTGCCTCCGATATTTGCACCCCAGGCAAGTGCAACACGGTGCGAGGTTAGATGAGAGAGAAAAACTGTTGCCGGCACGTTGCTCATCACCTGGGATAGAAGTATGGAAAGAACATATACATCGGAGGCGCTATGGGATGTTGCAGGTAGATTCAGAATCATGGGCAAGGCATCGAAATCCAGAAATATTAAGGCAAAGATGAGAAGGAGAATGTAATCCACTTTCTTCAAAATTCTCTGGAAGAATATGAGAGAAGTTACAAGGATTATGAGAGACGCGCAGTATTCAAAATTGGTCTGCATAATGATTATGAAGAGAAAAAGAAAGAGCAGAAATACCAGAAACTTTTTTCTGTCCACCTTGCTCGTGCTCAATATCTTGATCTTCATCTCTCCTGATGGAAATGAGATAAACACGAAGATAAAAAGCAGGAAAAGAGATATCACAACTGGAGGAACCATGAGATATATGAATTCCCAGAAGGGTATTCCCCACTGATGCCAGAGATATAGATTTTGTGGATTTCCAATGGGGGTAAGTGCAGAGCCTACATTAACGGCAATGGCGTTAAACACAATCAGTTTTGATAAATCTTTTCTAACTTGGCTAAGAACCGCAAGTGTGAGAGGAATCGTAATGAAAAGTGCAACATCATTGGTGAGGAACGTAGAAAGTCCGGCCGAGAGAGTCACAAGAAAAAGTGCCATGTTTCTCTCACTTGTAAATTTCTTCAGAATCTTAAGAGATATCTCGGAGAAATACCCGCTTTCCTTCATGCCTTCTGTGACTAGCATAAGCGTGAACAGCGCTATGAATGTATGAAGAGGGAAAGAGAGTATCGAATTACGCATTTTCCATGGGAAGAGAATAAAAAGTATAAGGAACATGGTGAGAAATACTATAAAGAGAGGATCTTTAAGAGTGCGCAGAGACGCACGGTGTTGCATGTGTGCAGAATACACAGGTCTCATAAACATCTTTCTATTCTATACCTATTTATATCAGAAAGACTTTCACGGGATATGGCAGGAATGAGAACTGGTGACAATCCCCCTGAGGACATATACGTATTTATTGAGGTTCCAAAGGGTAGTAACATAAAATGCGAGTACGATTTTGATATGGGAGTAATTCGTGTGGACCGTGTACTTCATACAGCCTCTTATTATCCCTTTAACTACGGCTTTATTCCTGATACTATGGAGGAGGATAACGACCCCATGGATTGCTTGGTCATCTCATATGACGCATTTCCACATGGATGCGTTGTGAAGGCTCTTCCTGTGGGTATGCTTGTTACTGAGGACGAACATGGTATAGACCGCAAAGTTATCGCAGTGCCACATCCAAATGTAGATCCCAGAAATGAGGGTATAAGGGATATAGGTGATATTCAGAAGAGCATACTGGAACAAATCAAACATTTCTTTCAGCATTACAAGGAACTGGAGAGAAATAAATGGGTTCGTATCATAGGATTTGAAGGTGTGGAAGTTACTAAAAAAGCAATTCTGGCTGCCATGGAGAGAAGAAAGAATGGAAGTGGAAATTAAAGCGAGGATTAAGGAGCCACAGAAAATCGAGGCACGTCTCCTCAAAATGGGCGCGGAGTATGTGGATACAGTGGAGGAGAAAGATGTGTACTTTGCACATCCTTCCCGTGATTTTGCCCGCACCGATGAGGCACTGAGGATAAGAGATAACAAAGTACTTACCTATAAGGGACCTAAGGTGGATAAGGACACCAAATCTCGAGAGGAAATTGAGGTTCAGGTAAGTGATGGTCATAGCATGAGCGAGATTCTGGAAAAATTAGGGTTTAGGCCCGTTATGAAAGCTTACAAAGTAAGAAAAAATTATCGCCTCGATGATGTCACCATCTCCCTTGATTATCTCCCAGAACTTGGGAATTTTGTTGAGGTAGAGTGCATAGGAGAGTACCAGGACTCGAGGGATAAAGTTATGCGTGTGGCCTCTCAACTGGGATTAAAGAATTTCATAAGAGAGTCCTACCTTGAGATGTTAATGAAAAAATAGAGAGTTATGGGCCTGGAATTATTAGATCTCTACTCAATTTATCCTCGTTGGCAAGTAAAAACTCATCACTCATATGGAGACATTTCCGTGGACACACATCTACACACTGGGCACAGAAAACACATCGTGAGACATAGATTTTTATCTTTAGTGGAGCAGCGAGGGTTGCTCCTTCTTTGCAGTGCATTATGATCCACTTCTTATCTCTCACTATCTCTATGGCCTTGGAGGGACAAACCTGAGCACAGAGACCGCAGCCCACACATGAATCTATGTCGTACTGAATTTTTCCTCTGAAATTAGGTGGTGGGGGTATCGGAGGCACGAGTTTTACCTTTCCACTTTTTACACGGCGGAGATAACTATGAACATTTTTAGGTGCATATTTAGCAGGGAATTTGTTCGTGAAAGGTTTTTTGAAGAGAAGTTTCCAGACCTCATGCATCATCATTTCAGACACCTCCTATGTATATATCTAAGCCTATGAGTACAAGCGCTATTATTGCTGCCAAGGTAAGATACCCCCAGTACATCTTCACAACTTGGTCCACCTTAAAACGAGCCACGGAAACACGTATGAAGGTCATGGCAAAAAATATCACTATTTCCAGTTTCAGTAGATAGAATAGAAAGTCCATGGTATAACATCCAAAAGATGGAAGAGTGAGATAATCCTTCAGCAACGGCGAAAGATTGTAGGGGAAGAATATGGCGACGATTAACGAGGCCATGACCACGGTCTTAACAGCATCTGCCAGATAAAATAGTGCGAGATTTCTACCTGAATACTCCACGAATAACCCCTCTGCAATTTCAGTTTCCGCCTCTGCAATATCGAATGGCACTTTGGTTATCTCTCCAGTGGTCACTAGCATCATAATGAGAAGGAGAATCGCCGCACCTACTATACCCAAGGGACCCATGATGTTCCACACAGGATACTGTGCAAAAGTCTCAAGGGAGAATACAGGCATAGAGGGATTTAATGTGCTTATCTTCCATCCCAGAGCAATTACGGTGGTTGCGAGGGGAAATTCATAGGACATCATGAGAACCATCTCTCTCTGAGCACCCACCGTTGCAAATGGAGAACCGGAGGCAAAACCACCGGTCACCATGGCCAGTGAGGGTATAGTAAGAAGGTACAAAATGAGTATGACATCTCCATAGTGGCCAAGTATAGGGGCTATTGAGCCAAAGGGGATGTAAAGAAGTATGGTAACAGTGGATGCAAGGCATACTATGGGTGCCATATTGTATAACCATGACACAGCATTTCTTGGCACGATACTCTCTTTGCATAATAATTTAAACACATCACGGAAGGGCTGGATCACTGGTGGCCCGATTCTCCACTGCATATGAGCTGCAAGTTTTCTATCCACGCCTTTGGTGAGTAACCCAAATGTGATACCAAAGAGAGTTACGAGAAATGTACCCACAACAATATTCACCAAGGTCAAGACATCACTGGCCATTGCGCATCAACCTCCTGGTTTTCTTAATGCTCTGTTCATGCATATACTCCTTTGTAATTTCAAACTCCTTCTTTTTGTTGGTATCTACAACAGTTACACGATTTAGGCAGGACATGCAGGGGTCTGTACTCGCTGCCACTATAGGTACATCTGCAATCTGACCGCCTAAGAGCATAGGTATCCAAGGGAGCACATTGTTGTACGTTGGTGCCCTTATTTTCCAAGAGAGAAATGGCTCCTCTCCGGCTTTAAGACGCACATAATGAATATCCTCACCGCGAGGGGCCTCCACACGGCCCACACCCTCGCCCTCCGCTTTTTTGAGCATTATCTTCAATTTCACAAGATTTTTCTCTGCAAGTATGGATCCAGACGGCATATTATCCAGAGCCCAGTTGATTATATCCACGCTTTGCTTAACCTCAAGAAGACGTACTATTATACGGTCAAACACGTCGCCGTGCACCTCACCATTGTACATATCCGGTGTAATTGCTTTCAAGCCATAATCAGCATATGCGGCATAGGGATAATCCTGTCTTACATCCTTTGGAACTCCGGAGGCACGAGCCACGGGCCCCACCGCACACAACTTAAGTGCATCCTTTTTTGTGAGGATTCCCACATCTCTTGTTCTCATCCTTATGGTTGGGTCATGAAGGTATATTTCCTCAATTTTGTGAAAGTTTTCAAGGTAAAATCTCATGCCCTCCTTTATCTTCTTGGCGCCTTCTTCTGATATGTCCCGACGTACTCCGCCTATCATAAAAATTGCTTTAGTTACTCTGTTCCCGGTGAGATACTCAACCAAATCCATCACGCTCTCTCTCAGTGCCCACGTATAGTGGAACACTGTATCGAATCCTATCTCATGGGCTGCTACACCTGCCCATAGAAGATGTGAATGTATCCTCTCCAATTCTGCGATTATAGTACGTATATACTGTGCTCTCTCCGGGACCTCTATGTTTGTGACTTTCTCCACAGCATCTACCATGCAGAAAGGATGGGATATATTACATATTCCACAAACTCTCTCCGCAAGGTATATACTCTGAATTGCATTGTTACGGTTCATCCCTATCCATTCTATGCCACGATGAACCTGGGAACAGAAGATATCCACTCCTACAATTTCCTCACCGGAGACCTCAAGTTTAAGGGTTATGGGCTCATGAAGTGCAGGATGAAGTGGACCAATGGGAATAGTATAGTTCTCACTCATTTTTATCTACCTCCCTCCATGTCTCGTAGAGTTTGTTTAGCATCTCATCGGGAAATGTCTCATCTCTGCGCCATGGGTACTTTCCCTCAGGCCAGTTCTCAGGGAGGAAAAAGTGTCTTGTGTCTTTAAGGCCTATAAACTCCACACCTACCATCTCATGTATTTCCCTCTCGGATATAAGCGCTCCTGGAATTAGATCCGTTATGCTCTCTATCCTGAGGTCACTTTTGGGCAGGGTTACGCCCAGAGAGACCATTTTCTCCCCGTTGAAATCTCCATAACCTACGGAAAAGTGATAAACAAGTTCAACTTCTCCCCCAAGGTCAGTTGCGGAGATCACGGAAAAATGAGGATACTGCTGCAAGGTGAAAAGAAATTCCACAAATTTTCTGAAATTTCCACGCTCAATACGAACGAAGATTGTACTCTGCTTTACTTTTTTCTTTCCGTATTCTCTCTCCACAACTTTTATCTCCGCTTTGAAATTTTTCTCAATCTCGCCAACAATATCGCTCACATTCATTTATTCTCACCCCTTAATCTCTCAAGTTTGAGCCAGGCCTTCACAACACCATCTATTATCGCCTCTGGTCTGGGCGGACAACCGGGGACATAAACATCTACCGGAATAATGCGATCTACGGGACCTACTAGGTCATAGGACTCATGGAACACTCCACCGCTTATTCCGCATGAGCCAATTACGATAACTACCTTCGGGTCCGGTACCTGCTCATAGAATCTCTTAAGTTTGTCTACCATATCCCGGGAAACCGGACCGGTCACGAGGAGAGCATCTGCGTGGCGGGGAGAGCCCACCAGTTTTATTCCGAACCTCTCCACATCATACCGCGGAGTAAGAGCAGCAAGAATCTCAATATCACAGCCATTACAGGAACCTGTATTCACATGAAATACCCAGAGCGATTTATCAAAGTGTTTATTCGGTGTGGGCATCAGGCACCACCCCAGAGAAGATATATTAAGAGCATTATGGCCAGGATTCCCACGTACCATCCCACGTAGTCATTCACATTGCCGGTATGAATTTTTCTTAGCACCTTATAGTATCCCTTGAGCGCAGTGACAAAGCCCCAGTAAATATTTCCTGCACGGACATGGGTACCCTCTGCAGATTCAGGTGCATATCCGGATAGGAACGGTAACGTTTGTTCGGTACCTTTCTTATACCTGCTTTCTCCTCTGCTCCAGATAAGATACGCAATGAGGAAGATTATAAGGGATACAAATACCCAGATTAGGGGGTTCCACATTCCCGCCGGAGTTATGAAATTACCTAAAAAGTTCATCATGGACCACCTCCCAGAACCCTGCTTAGATATCCCATGGGCGAGGCCAATGCTTCAGCGGCTGGCTTCACGAGATAGTGCAGAGCAATGTTGGGGAACAGGCCGAAGAGTATTATGAAGAATGTGAGTATGGCCATACCGATGAGCATGGACCTAGGTACCTCCTTCACATTGTGAATCTTGGGACCCATGAAAGCCGAGTGAAACACCTTCACAAAGGATGCTAGGGTAAGAATACTCACTATCATGGCTATTATGGATAAAACAGGCTGGAACTGATACACAGACTCATAAATCATCAATTTTGAGGCGAAGCCGTTAAATGGTGGGATGCCTGCTATGGAAAGAGCCCCAATGATGAAAAATATGGATGTGTATTTCATTGTATGACCAAGGCCCCCCATTTTGTTGAGATCGGAGGTCCCCACGCGATATATTATGGCTCCTGCAGTCAGGAATAATAGACCTTTGTACATTGCGTGATTAATGATATGGAAGATACCTCCTTCCATGGCAGCGAGCCCGTACTGATTGAAAGCCGCTGTACCAAGGGTTGCAAGCCCCACACCTACACCAAGAAGCATATAACCTGTCTGGGAGATGGCATGGTAAGCCATGAGCCTCTTAATATCATGCTGTATAAGTGCCATGGTAACACCCACGAACATGCTCAGGACCCCAAGGATTATTATAAACCATCCCAGTGTCACATGATTGGCAGAGATGCCAAATACTGTGAAGGACATTCTGAATAGTCCATAAAGGGATGCTTGGGATGCCGTTACAAGCATGGCACTTATTGCCCCGGGCGCCTTACCGTATCCGTCTGGGACCCAGTAATGCATTGGGATTGCACCTGCTTTCATGGCCATCGTGACCGTTATAAGGGCCATGGCTATCTTATCGAGGTTTGTGAATTGCATTCTTGAGCCAATCATAGCCATATTAAGGGCATCATACTCTCCATAGAGTATTCCGATGGCAAATAGGAACATGAGGGCGCCTATGGCGCTTATGATTGCATATTTGAATCCTGCTTCTGTGGCCACGCCTTTATCTACATGATATGCAACCAGTGCAGCGGAAGCGAGGGAATTTATTTCAAGGAATACAAAGAAGTTGAACAGGTCACCTGTGAGGACCATACCCAGCATGCCCACAAGCATGAGAAGAAGAAGAGCATAATACTTCTCCTGCCCTGTCTGCTCGTGTTCGCAGGCTATGGAATATATTCCTCCTGCCAGTGCCACTGTAGATGCCGTGAATGCCATAAAACTACTGAAAGCGTCCACGGTGAGAATGATACGTACGGGAATCCCGTGTGAATCCGGGGGTATTGCAAGATTATATGGATTTGCACCCATCACGTAAATCGCAGTACCATTGGTGAATACATGATAAAGCATGACTATTGTCATAAGTTCGGTGAGTGCCAAAGCACAGAGAATCCATGTATACATATATTTTTTACCTGCTCTTCCTATAAGTGGCGTACCAAATGCTGCAAGCAGGGGAATAATGATTACAAGTGCTGGTGAATGGGCCATCAATGTGTCCCAGATCATTCTCTCAACCTCCTTATTTTTCTGGAATCCAGAGTACCATAATTACGGTAAATAACCATACAGAAAGATAGAAGCATGGCGGTAGTGGCTACACCTATTACAATTGAAGTGAGGGTGAGAGCCTGAGGTGTTGGAAGCACCATGTAGGTACTGGGAGCACTTGTGTAAATTGGTGCAATGCCCCCCCTTCTGTACCCGAGGGATACCAGAAACAGATTAACAGCACTTTCCACTATACTCAAGCCGATTACAATTTTAATCAGATTTCTTTTGTAAACCATGGCATAGATGCCCATTGCAATGAGTATTGCAACGGTGATATAGGGGAGGTTAAGAAGCATCATTTCTCACCTCCTTCACATAGTTGAGCATGTAGAGTATAATTACTCCAAGACCACCAAAAACCTCGATGCCCACCGCAAGATTCATTACTGGTAGCGTACCTGCTGTATTCAGATATCCAGGATTAACTCCATAGGAAACCCGCTGCCCGAATATGAGACCAGAATTAGCCAGCCAGTTATAGAAAAATGAAGTACCTATCCCTATAAGCGCGGTAATTAGGAATGTAAGTAGACCAATTCCCTCGGCAGCAGTGAGATGTGTTTTCTTTATCCATCGTTTCACATTACTGAAATTGAATGCCACTGCTATAAGTGCGATACCTGTGGCTATTACTGCACCTCCCTGGAATCCACCGCCGGGAGTGAGATGCCCGTGAGCAACTATGTAAAATCCAAAGATTAGAATGAAGGTATATAGAAAACTGGCCTGAGTTCTCACTATCTTACTCATCATTCTTATCCCTCCTTTTTCTTAGTTCTCTCAGTGCAACTCCTACTCCGAGAACTGCAGTGAAAAGCACACTTGCCTCCCCAATGGTATCGTAACCTCTGTAATCGAACACTATGCTGGTCACTATGTTATTCGCCCCAGTTTGATTCTGGCCATTGTGAATAAAATAATCATCCATATCGGTATATTTGGGCTCTCCAAATGCAAGATGTTCTCCACGCGATACACCGAAATCCCCCGGATTCACACTCACATACAATAAGCATCCTAAAACAACAAGGAGGGCCACGCAAAGGAGTGCGTTTCTCATTCTTCCACCTCCCATCTAGAGGTACCACGAATTGCAAGGATGAATATTGCCGTGGTTAATCCAGCACCTATACCTGCCTCTGCAATGGCCACATCGGGTGCCTGAAGAATGTAAAATTCAAGGGAAAGAAGGAAACTGAATATTCCAAGAGCAATTGCACAGGCAAGCAAATCTCTGAATTTAATAGCCAAATATCCGGAGATGATTAATCCAATGAGAATGAGAACCTGAAGAATCTCTTCAAGAATCATCTTTTCACCTCCTCAAGTTTATCCACCACACGGGGATGGGGTAAGGTACCACTGCGATGTGCTGCCCGGGCAATGGCATGTGCTCCCACAGGATTGGTGAGTATGAGACATGCTATGGCCACAATAGTATGAAGAGCAAGTGTGAGGCCCCCACTATTCCCGTTAAGATAGAGATTTGCGAATGCATAGGTTACAACACCCAGAGAGGTGAATATCGAGCCAAAGGTCGTTGCTTTTGTGGCCGCATGGAGCCTTGTGTACACATCCGGAAATCTTAAAAGACCTATTACTCCGAGACCATTGAAGGTCAATCCGATACCTAAAAAGGTCCAGATAAGATAATCAGCCCACATTTTATATTCCCCCCTCCAGATATTTTGCAATATAAAGTGTTGCAACGAAGGAGAGAAGAGCATAAACTATGGCAACATCCACAAATATTATCTCTCTGTAAGCCACACTCAAGATTATCATTATGGCCACCGTGAGGGTGTTGATCGTGTCCAGCGCTACTACCCTATCAGGTACCGTAGGTCCAATTACTGCCCTCACAGTGGATAGAAGAATCCAGATGAAAAGGATAAAAGCGGTCAAAAACCAAGCATCAATCATCAGCAACCCTCCTTGCCCAATCTGGGAATGTCCCGCACACCTTTTTGATATCCGCAAATTCCTTTTTTTCCTCTCCTTTGGGAATATTTATCCAGTGCACATAGAGATGATTCTCGTCATCCACGTCCACGCTCAGGGTTCCAGGGGTTAGAGTAATGGAGTTTGCCAGAAATGTCACTCCAAAATCACTCTTGAGTTTAGGGTCTATTTTCACTATGCCCGGTCTTATTTTTCCTGTTATTACTCTATATGCCACATCTAAATTCGCCTTTGCCATGGATAGAAAGAAGGGGCCAAAGCCATACACTAAGAACTTGAGCCATCTCAGAGGATTTAGCATCCTGTAATTATGAGACCTGCAAAGATAATTGCGAGTTATTGCCCCCACGATGATACTGAGAAATATACCCATTAAGAGTTCCTCTGGAGACCAGAATCCAAAGTCTCCACTACCTGCCGTAAGAACGAGATATATCACGAATGCGTCGACAGTTGCAATTATGAATGGTAACATTCAATCACCAATTAGGAGAATCTCATACAAGAATATATGT
>WALG01000017.1 GCA_015522955.1 DHVE2 group archaeon | reverse complement strand
GAAAATTCTTATAAACAAATGCGCCCTTCGAGACATGCTCTTTGAGTTTCTAGGGCAAGGGTTTGAGGTAAAGTGTCTCTCTGAGGCATCCAGCGATTTTATTTCCCATTCAGAATTTTTTGTGGCCGCTGGATGGAAGGATATAGAGAAGAATATAAATCGTATGAAAAATCTAAGAATGATTCAAACTCTGAGTGCTGGAGTGGACCACATAAGGTTTGAAAAATTGCCGTCAAATATAATCGTTTGCAGCAACTCGGGAGCCAATGCAGTTGGTGTGGCAGAACTTGCCATGACCCACATCTTAGTCGCATTGAAGATGTATGTGAAAAGGCACAACAGAATGAGGGAGGGCGAGTTTCCACAAATGATTGAGAGTAGATTGCTCCGGGGAAAAACGGTAGGCATTATAGGTTTTGGAAATGTTGGTGCCGCACTTGCGCACATGCTCCGTTGCTTCTCCACTAAAATTCTAGCCGTAAACAGGCATGGTGATAACCATGGGATACCTGTAGATTTTATAGGCACCATGGATTCCCTTGATTATCTTCTTAAAAATTCGGATATAGTGGTACTCACACTTCCTCTCACCAGAGAAACTGAGGGACTCATAACCCGTGAAAAATTAAGAAAAATGAAGAGAAAATCTATTCTTGTAAACGTTGGAAGAGGAAAAACAATTGTTGAGAAAGACCTTTACGAGCATCTGATAGAAAACCCGGAATTTATTGCTGCTCTGGATGCTTGGTGGCATTACGGTGATAAATTTAAACAGAGATATCCATTTCACAGATTGCCTAATGTTCTCATGAGCCCTCACTGCGGTGGTGTTTATAAGGGTTTCTGGGAGGATCTTGTTAGATTCGCTGCGCAAAATATCAAACTATTTCTACAGGGCCAGCCCAGAAATGTTGTACATAGAGAAGATTACCTGCCAATGAACTCAAGAGGCAATTCGAAATTTTAGGGATAATATTATCCAAATCAAAGATACTCATCTACAATCTTGCGTAATTCTCTGGTTGCTTTTTCTATGTGTTTGGAACCCATTATCACGGATACCACTGCAATGCCTGATACACCCGTTTCCAGAACTTCTACTACATTGCTGTGATTTATCCCACCTATTGCCACAACCGGAATATTCACAGATTTTACAATCTCCCGTAATCCTGCTACTCCGATAATTTTTGTTTTCTTCGTCTTTGTGGGAAACACTGCTCCCACTCCTAAGTAATCTGCACCATCAGATTCACATTGCCTCGCATATTTGGAACTCTTGGCACTGGCACCTATAACCAAATGAGGATATCCCTTTCTAACCTCTTTAACAGGTAAATCCTCAGAGCCAAGATGCACTCCATGAGCAGATAAATACGCAATATCCACATAATCATTCACTATGAACATTGCACTGTAATCCTCGCATAGTTTCCGTATTTTTTGTGCCTTTTCAAAAATTTCCCTTGGAGAGACTTTTTTCATTCTAAGTTGGATTGCTGTGGCTCCCCCCTTCAAAGCCTCCTCTGCACCTTTCACCTCATTCACAAGGTGGGAATCGGTGATAACGTATAGTTTCAGATACTCACGTATCTTATCTCTCAACCTCCCAGTCCTCCAGTTTCACCACCGATGATAGGGTACCTCCTCTTTTTATCTCCTCCCTTATTCGATTTTCGTGCTCCATGACATCCAGGGCGCGATTGGCAATTTCCACAGCCTCCTCTTTAGGAACTACGGCGATACCACTTTCATCACCTATTACCCAGTCTCCCGGCTTTATCTTCACATTGTCAATCTCCAATTCCACACCTATCTCCCCGAAGCCTTTTGGCTCACCTGCGTTTGGGGCGATGTATTTAGTGAACACGGGATAATTTATCCTCTTTATCTCATCTGCATCTCTCACCGCACCAAAAATAACTACACCATCCACTCCTTTCATTTTGCAACTCCACGTTGCTAGTTCACCCCAAACTGCAGTTTTTCCATTTCCCGCATCAATTACAATTACATTTCCTGGGCCTGCTTGGTCAATTGCCTCAACAGGCTTAGCCCAGTCGCCGTCCATAGTTCTAACCGTTACGGCACGCCCCACAATCTTATCACCACCTAATTTAATAAAACCCCCAATTGCACCTTTGCGATGCATTGCATCGCTTATGTTGGGCGTGGAAACTCTCATAAACGCCTCACGAATATGTGATTCATTGTATTTATGATAGAGTTCGCTTTTTATTGCAGTTCCTTCTTCAATAGCCTTTTTTATCCTTCGCGTGGCCTCGGAAACATCGGGTGCCTTTATTATGGCTCCGCCTACAATGATTATTTCTGCTCCATGCTTTGCAACCTCCGCGGCTGTCTCACTGTTTATTCCACCTGCAGCAGCCACGGGAATGCTAACGCTTTTTGCGACCTCGCTCAGGGTTTCCAGCGGATTTTTTCCAAGCATCTGCTGGTCTATACCCACATGCACACATACATACTCTGCACCGAGTTTCTCAACCTCTCTCGCTCTTCTTGCCGGCTCAGGATGATTTATTAAATCAACCATAACCTTGGCCCCATACTTGCGGGCCGCCTTTATAGCGTCGCTGATGGTTGCGTCATCTGCCAGAGAGAGTACGGTAACTATATCAGCACCGCTCTTGGCGGCTATTTCTACCTCCACACGACCCACATCCATAGTTTTAAGATCAGCCACCGTGATACGGTGAAACTTTCTTTTAATCTCTCGTACCGCATGCATTCCCTCACTCTTTATGAGCGGGGTTCCAACTTCAAGCCAGTCTACCCCGCCTTTCAAAGCCTCATCTGCAACTTGCAGTGCCCGCTCAAGAATTATAAAATCCAAGGCTACCTGTAATATGGGCATAATAAAGACATGAGCCGATGGGTTAAATATGTTGCGTCCAGAAAAATTGAGAAATTCAAGAAAATTAGGAAAATCATAGATTCGCTCTGCGAGATGGTCGAGATTTTTCCGCACCTATCCCCTTCTTTCTCAGTCCCCGACCCTTTTTACCAGCACTTGTTAATCCACGAAATGCTCGACCCTTGTGTTTCCTGTTTGTTATCCAGTTTATTTTCGGGTCATTTTTTATCGCTGGATGATGCGGATCCACGAGGATAACCTCATAATAATGATGCTTTCCATCTTCTCCAACATAGTAGGAGTTTAGGACTTCCATATTGGGATATTTTCTTGCCACTCTCTCTTCGGCGATTCTCTGAGTACTCTTTCTCATCGGTATTCTCTTCAATCCCCTTCTTTTTGGTCTGCGCCCTCCTGTAATTCTATGGCGCTGTAAATTACCACGGCGCACTCGTGCACGCACCACAATGAAACCCTGCTTGGCTCGGTATCCCAGTTCTCGGGCACGGTCAATACGCGTGGGGTGCTCCACTCTCACAATGGCACCTTCCCTTCTCCACTGTATCATTCTGGCCCACTGTATCTCCCTTATATAGGTCCTTTTTCTCTCCTTCCAAGCGTTTTTAACGTATCCATACATATTTGCGGCTTTTTTCTTGGGTAGTTTGTACATCTATATGCCTCCTAGGATTCTCCCGAAGGAACATCTCCTTTAACGCTGCATGAACCTTATGTATTTATAATCTTCGTTCATGACCCTCTGCAAGTACGGCTGCACCAAATGCCGCAGAGCAGAAATCTTTTGCTCTTCCAAAAAGTATATCCTCAGGAGTTATGAAACTGAGTAAATTTCGTAACTCATTCTTCAGGGATGGAAAGAAGAATCTGTATGCCTCAGAGACACTCCCCCCAAAGACGATAATTTCAGGATCTAAAAGTTGAATTGCAGGGGCAATACCTCGGGCAAGAGTCACACCATAATTTTCAAAAAAAGTTAAAGATTCTTTGTCACCATTTTTTGCCTTAATATATCTCTCTTTAAGATTCTCTACATATTTGCCCCCCAGAACAGTTTCCAAACAGCCAATCTTGCCACAATCGCATCTTCTTCCGGAGAATCCTTTTATATGTCCAATTTCCATGCCGCTCCCCTTACCCTTATAGGGTTTTCCATGTATTACTAAGCCACCACCCACCCCGGTGCCCAAGGATATGAGAAGAAGAGGCTCATACTGTTCATCTCTTAGGACGTATTCTCCGTAAGCCATGGCTGCTGCGTCATTAATTATATATGCATCCCTGAAATAGTCTCTTAATCTTTTTCCCTCCAAAGATTTTACGTTAGGTGCGCCTTTGCATATACTGTCCCTGAGATAGCAGGGTACTGCAAGACCTATTTTATCCTCCTCATAATTCTGAATAATGGAACGTATTGCGGGGATAACCTCTTTTTTTGGTGTTCGGTATTGCTTTTTTTCTAGAATCTCTTTGCCATCCACCACTACAACACATATTTTGGTGCCACCTACGTCTATACCTAGGGCCATGATGGGTGTAAAGGAAAGAATGTATAAAAGGAATAGGGAAAAAGATTTATATACAATCAGACACATTAATCCTCATAGTTTGTCTAAGGTGAGAATATGGTTATGGGAATTTCAATAAGAATAATCATCGATTACGTCTCAAAAAAGAAAGGGGTTGAAGGCATCAAAAAATTTCTGGATGAAGTAAACAGCAAAGGTGTCCTATATATGAAAGATTCAGAGATAAAGAACAAAGAAAACTATCCTGGATATTACCTTTTACGCACTTTGAATGCTGCAGTAAAGGTTCTCGGCGAGGAACAGATAAAGGAGATGGGTGAGTATTTTGGAAGCCGTATGAATGTGAATTTCATTGGTCTTTTGGGAAGAGTTCCACCAAGAGAAGCGGTGCAGAAGATTGTTATTGAAATGCGCCGATATTTGCCAATTTTCCACACGGGATATAGAACAAAAACTAAAAATACATACTGGCTTGTTGTTTCACAGATACCAAAACACCTATCTCCATTTATAGATGGAGTTATGGGAAAACTCTTTGAAAAACATGGTGGTATTCGAGACGTGAAAAAACTTTTGGGGACGGATAGGATAGAGTATACAATAAAACTTTAGAACTTTTCAGAGAAGAGCCTTATAACACTATTCTGGATGAGCGTTGAGGATAGAGATTCGTCTATTTCGTCAAAATCCACATTTTGAAGATATTCTATGTTCACTATTTTGTTTTCCTCCCCCAATACCCAGTGTATAACTATGCCTTTTTCATCTTGAATTTCGAGGTAGCCCTCTGGAGTTGTGGGGGACCAGTGGTGCAGAATATCACCCTTGAGCAAACTCTGGAAATACCTTTCCAGTACTGTGGGCCCTTCTTTGGTTAACAAATCTACCCAGACCCAAGGCCTGGGAGATTTCTCTATCGCTCTTTGAAGTCTTTTTTCCTCCTCCTCAGAAAGAATCATAGGACACCCTCGAATTCCTGCTGCAGTTCTATCATTACCTGATCAAGTACCTCATCGAAGGATGCACCTCTGTACTCTCTCACACCACCCAAGGGACTTTGGAGTTTCGCAATAAAAACATTTCCATCTTCCAGAAATTCTATGCTGCAGAGCCTTTCCTCCACTTCTATCACCTAAGAGCGCCTAATGCAATGGGGTATAAAAATATTGTGGTAATGTGGGGGATAAATTTAATCTGAAAGTAGGAGAAAATTTTATATGGGCAACTCTATTCATCCTCGCACATCCGTGCTCCGGTGGTAAAGCCCGCCTCAAGAGGCAGGCAAACCATCTTCGCATAAAATGCTCCGGTGGTGTAGCCCGGCCAAGCATTCGGGCCTTTCGAAAAGCCCCTTTGGAAAAGGGTGTTTTACCTCCCAAAGGGGCAGAGGGCTTTGAAGAAAGCCCGTGACCCGGGTTCAAATCCCGGCCGGAGCATTCCAAATGAAAATTATATCCATGAGAAAAAATGTGGAAATTTTGAAAGAAATGATCTCAGGGGGGATATTCACTCATCGCCCCATTCGGGGCTTGCTCATAACTCGCTTTGCTCCTTTCTCGTTTTTTCTTTCTAAGTACTCTCCTCAAATTGTCTAACGAGAACATCAAACAGCATTCTGACCTCTAGTTTATCGCATTTCATAATGCATCCGGAGATAATTGTTTTTTCACACTATTAATTTAAGTGTGATAATTTTGTAGGGTTTTACAGCGATTGTGATTACTCTCTTTTCTTTTCGCAGAATTTCAACATCATTCTCATTGATTTCCTTTTCTCTGAGGTTCACAACCGAGATGTCTCTCAAGGGTATGGAGAAAATCAGTTCTCCATTAATCTCTTTGTCAGTGGGGTTATAAAATCTAATGATTACCCCTTTGTTATCCTCGCTTCTCTTAATCGAGGAAAGTGTTAGAGGCGGAGTAAGGGAGAGAAGAGAGAAGTCTTCGGAGGCATTTTTTTGAGTTGCAACAGGAAATATATGGGAGAAATTGATGAATTGATTTGCAAGCATATATCCATTTTCCCAGCCACCGGGATGGGGAATTATGGAGTATTCAAATTCGTGAGTGCCAAGACACTGGGCTTCAGGGGTTTCAATCTCAGGTCCTGCTCTCACCTTTCTTGTTTTCAGGTCATTGCGAGATAGCCAGCCCACACTTCTCAAGAGAGTAATGTATATATCTCCTTTAGGTGTAGTTTCATATTCTGATAGGCCTTTGGTGGCGAACGTTAAACCAGAGAAATCATCGCTTAAATCTACCCAACCCTTATGGGGCTTTGTGGGCTGTGGCACTTCAATCCATGAATCATCCCATCTTCCATTTTCCACACTCCTCTCTATCACGCCGAAATGGGAAGCCGCTGTAACCTTATTCACTTTTATTCCTGTTGGGAAAAGAGCACGTAGCCTGTGGTCTTTTGCCCTATTCATGACGCTAATTTTAATATCTAGCCGTGGAATGCTACGATAGAGGGAATAAATTATTTTCACAGGGCAACGCACCATTCTTCTTTTCCTTCTCCTCCTATCCCTGCTCAGACCTTCTGGAAGAAGTAAATTAAATTTCACATATATCCTTGAGACTACATTCCCTCGCAGTACCTTAATCATCGCCTTTTGTGAGTGGCTCGTTATTCTTTCATTTTCCTCTGGCGGGGAGAAGTTGTATTCATCACCGGCATCACCTTCATCTACCAGAAGATTGAGAGATTCATATTTTATACCTGTTCTTTTATCCTTAATCTCTACAGTTCCATTTTCATTGGCGGTGACCTTCAGATATTCATTCTCTATGGTTTTTTCGTTTGTCTTGGAAACACGGGGTTTTGCACCCTTTTTCAGGTGATAGGTTCTGTAGCCCACAGGAGGGAGTGAGTCTACGAAAATTATGTGGTTATCTATGATATCATAAGGAATATCTTCGCCCTCCTCTGCGACGGGTTGCAATGCAGAGGTGCCAGATACAGGTATTTCTATTCTCTCCTTTATCTTCCAGTTCAGAGGATTGAAAACCATATACTCCCGCTCATCTCCCGTCTCCTCTCCAAATATAAAGGCGATTGCCTTCCTTATCACATAATCCGATATTTCTTCTACCCACGCATATCGTGTGAGCATTTCTCTATGCACCTCATCCACCGAGGTACCGCATATGCCATCGTGGGTCTGATTCTGCAACAAATATTTCCAGGCCTGCTGAATAAGGTGCTTCGGGTAGGGCATTCCATGAAGATGCGCAATGACACTAATAGGTTCAACGAATTTCTCTAAGAGCGTCTCGCATTTATGGTTCCTTATCTTCAGATACATTCTGGTGGAAAGCACACCAGAGAGTATGGGTGACCTTCTACAATCCCTCATTTCCCCACGAATTTTTTTGAGATACTCTCTATTTTTTCTTATTTCCTCAAGGAAGATTTCAAGATTGCTGTGTAGCAACCGTGGGTCTTTTGCCTTCTCTATGTAATCCCCAAGCAACTCCTCTGGAAAAAGATGGTCTTCTCCATTCATAAGAAGTACATTTTTGGTAGTTGCATAAGGTGCTAGCCTTGAAAACTTTTCCTCCAC
>WALG01000016.1 GCA_015522955.1 DHVE2 group archaeon | reverse complement strand
GTACAAAACATTTAAATATTAGTTCGCATTTGTGTAAGTGGTGATTGAAATGCCCTTTGGAGATGGTACTGGACCTAGGGGTCAAGGCCCCATGACGGGACGAGGCATGGGAAGATGCAATTCGTACTATAACTCTGCAAATCCTTCTACATATTACCCCCCAACAAATCCCAGTAACTATGGTGCTCCACCATATCCGGCCTACGGACCAGCCTATGGATATGGATATCCTGGATATCGCCCAAGTTTCTTTGGAAGATTGTTTGGATGGCTCTTTGGATACAGAAGATATGGCGCCCCAGGATACGGATATTTCCAAGGTGCTAGAGGATTCGGAAATGGAAGAGGAGGATATGGAAGAGGTTATGGTCGTGGACGTGGCAGGTGGTAGGTGATTAAATGCCAGGATATGGAAGAGGGAGATACTCGCGATTGTATTTTCCGTGGTACAGAACTGGAAGTGTGATAGTTGAGATGCTCATCTGGATTGCAATAATCTATGTGCTCATCAAACTCCTCCTCCTGGCATGGGTCTACGTGCTTGCTCTTATTGTGCTTCTTCTCATAAGAGAAATATTAAGAAGACCTGTAAGAAGAATATGGTGGTAAAAAGGAGGTGATGAAAAATGTATGGATATTATACCTATGGATATGGCTGGTACCCTGGCTTTGGCTGGGGACGCGGCTGGGGTCGTGGTAGAGGATTTGGACGTGGTAGAGGCTGGGGTGCAACACTTGGCTACTGCCCATGGACAGGGTTGCCCAGAGGATGGAGATGGATGTACCCCTATGGTTATTACGGGTATCCTTATTCTACAGGATATACTGCATATGGATATCCCGGATACCCTGCGTACACTCCTTACACAGGTTACCCTAACCCTTATACAAACCCCGCATATGCAACCCCCACGGCTCCAATGGATGAGAAAACAGCGCTGGAAAGTGAGGCAAGGAGTCTAGAGGAAAGACTAAAGGATATTGAGAGACGTTTGAAGGAAATCAAAGGTGAATAAAATGCGAGTTGCGATTACTGTAGATTCTCCAAGCGAAAATGCTCTAGTATCGCCTATATTTGGGAGATGCGCATACTATGCAATATATGACACAGAAAGCAACAAAATTGAATTCATTCCAAATGCATCTACCATGTATCCTCGAGGTGCAGGAGTGCAGGCTGCTCAGCAAATAATCTCTCAAGGTGTGCAACAGATAATAACTGGAGGAATCCCCGGGCCTAACTCCTCAATGATACTTGCCCAGGCCGGAATAGGCGTGATCAGCAATTTCTCAGGAACTGTTAGAGATGCAGTGGAAGCCATAAAGCAAGGGAGAATTGAAACACAGAGAGCACCAATGCCCCCAACTTATCCTCTAAACTATCCAGGCTATACACCCTTTGAGGCGCCCCGGAGTAAAGAGGAGGAAGTTAAATACCTTGAGGAAGAAAAGAAATTCATAGAGGAGAGACTCAAAGAAATAAAAAAGAGACTCAAGGAACTCCAGTAAATTCTTTAATTTTTTTATTCTCAACCTCAATAATGACTCCACAACTTTTAAATAAACAGGAAAAAATCTTAACAGGATGAGAATAAGAACCGGCGTACTTGGCTTTGATGACCTTGTTCAGGGAGGACTTGTTGGAGGTAGAGTTTATATTATTGCCGGGCCCCCGGGCTCGGGAAAAACAACCTTTGGAATACAGTTTCTCATTCAGGGTGCAAAAGAGGGAGAGCGTGGTTTATATGTTACCCTTACAGAGGATCCCAAAAATATACTGCAGGATATGTCTTCCTTCTCTTTCAACCTCAAAAAATATGCTCTTGCAGGCATGGTTCTCTTTGTAGACATGGGCCCCCTAAGTATCCAAGACTTTGGGGGATTAAAAGATCGTAGTGGTATAAAGGAGACGTACGCGGAAGAGGTATTCAAAAAGATAAGTGCCATTGTGCGTGCCAAGGGAATCAAGCGGTTAGTTATCGATTCTGTGATAACCCTGAAGTTCGGCAGTGGCAACGAGGAAGAGCAGAATAGAGAAATTGCCCGATTCTTCCGGAGTTTGAAGGACCTGAAAACCACTACCCTCATACTCTCCGAAATGACAGATTTAACCAATTACAGTCCAGAGCATTATCTTGCCCATGGTGTGATATTTCTTCATAATTTCATGAACGGAAATAACATGACCCGCGCTTTACAGATAATAAAGATGAGGGGCACGCGCCATGATTGTGATATGCATCGCATGGAGATTACCTCTGAGGGAATAAGAGTATACCCCACGAAGGTGTGAAAATGAAGGTAAAATGCCCGTTTTGCGGCTCTGAAGACGTAACCAAACTGAAAACAGGCAGTTATAGATGCAATTCTTGTGGTATTGTATTCTATCCCTCCGAAGTTCCCATCATAGATATGAGAGACCTTGTAGAAGCAGATATGCTCACGGAGGAAGAGGTAAATCTACTGGGAGAGAAGATAGCGGACGTGGCCGAGCCTATTGAGAAAGATGTATTTAAGAAGGAGGTCGAAACCATTTTTCAGGGAATGAGTTCTCTGGAGGATATCCTTTCCAGATACGATGAAAATGAGAAGGTTTTTGGTATATTCATTGATTTTAAGGGCGATGTGAAGGGCACATTATTTGTCATACTCCCTGCCAAAGAGATGGTGAGGATTCTTGAGGGAGATGAGGATGAACTAGTTGAAACCCTACAAACATTCGGTACAAAAATTGCCGGGGTTTTCCAGGGCAAGATGCAGGGACGGGTATATCTGGACGAGATAGATATTGCCTATGACAACATTCCCTCCATGATGAATTATCTACTCTCAGAGGTTGGAAAAATACAGAATCATCTTCTTTTCAATGTGAGACTTATGGGACGTAAAACATCCAAGGGAGAGATCATATTTGTACCTCAGAAAGATAGCGTAAAATCATTAAAAGGGCTTTTGAGAAGAGATTCCCTGTAGTTCCCTTTCCAGTTTCTTATCGTAAATTTTTATCCAGGTACCCTTCTTTTGGTTCATCATAGTTGTTTATTCTTGGACCCAAATTTAAAGAGATTGCCATGAAAATCTCAGAATGTAATCAGAATTGATTTCTTCTTTTCAAAAATTTGGGAGTCGCCAGGAAAAATGGACGATGATGAGTTCTTATCTGAAGTCTTATGCGGGAGAAAGGGTATCTTTGTTCACTGTGGGTCACTGTTCTCTCCATGGTGGGAAGTTCCCCCTTTTCTGCAATGGCAAAGAATCTCTTTTTCTTTCCCTCCTCTTTTCCAAGATTATAGATTTGCTCCAGTTTATCAAGTATGCCAAGTTTCTCTGCTTCTTCTCTGAGTTTGGACAGTTCTTTCTTTACCCAGCCAACCGATTCATAGTGCTGATAGTAACCCACCTCGTAACCGAGTGCATAGGCACGTTGAAGCAACTTAACGCTCTTCTCATCACTCTTTTTGCGCAACATGCTATCCCTTAGTATATGCTCACGTACCTATTTAACATTATTGACGGTATGTTTATTATCTTGTAGATAGGAATACCCATCCCAGGTATGATTTTCATTGTCAATTTCGTCTGAGGTGTGAGAGTTAAGCCTACATCCCGCGCATTTATGTACATCAGTACCACGGCGCCCTCATCAAGAATGTAACTCTGTGTAAACTCTCCAGTTGGGTCGTTAAGAGCCTCCATTCCATAATGAGTAACGTCAGCCGCTCCTACGCCAAATCCGCTGGAGTTGAGTTTAAGCGATGCTTCAATTTTACCATCGGTAAGTTCCACAATCACCGTATTGAAATCTATGGGCTTTGAACCAGGACCCAATGCAAGTTTGATTTGCAATATCTGTATAGAATTTTGTGGTGCCACTATACTGCCATGGTTAGAAGCATTATCCACAGCAACTACAGCATAGTAATACATCTGATAGGGCATATAGCTATAATCATCAAAGTAGGTGGTATTCACGAATGCATATGGCTCACTATTGAATATCTCAGGAGTAGTAACTTTTAAATAATCCGTACTGCGATAAATATAGTAGCCCTTAGTGCCGCTCTGCTTATCCACCACAGGCTTCCATTCCAGATGTATGCAGTATTGCCCTGTTTCTCCGCGTAGTCCCTCCACATTTGCGGGTGAAGAGTTATCCACTGTTGTGACCTCAACATGGTCTGTGCTCGCATTATACATGGCAAAATTGCCGGCACGGTCATAACCCACTATGGCATAATACCATGTACCCATGGATGAGGGATAGTCCATATAGGCTCTCACGTCAGACCCCACTGTGGCAACCAGGGTAGTATTATTCAGATTACTTGACGTGATTGAACTGTGAGACCTGTAAATTTTCTGGTACTCGAGTCCACTGCCGCTGTCACTGGCTGTCCATGATATTAACACGCCATATCCAGCGGAATTTATAGATTCTATGTTTCCTGAGGGTGGTGTGGTATCCTCTGTGCCTGAGGATAGGGTAATTATCTGGTTTGTGGCTCGGTATAACTCCTCGTTACCTGCCATGTCATAGCCTATTATTGCATATCCATAAGTATTGCCAGAGGAGACATTGTAATCCACATATACCCTGGAATTTTCAAAATCGGAGGTGAATGTAGCAATTAATTTGCCCATATTCTTTATGAAAGTTATATCCTTGAGAACATAACTAAGCGTGGTGTTATCGCCTTTAACTCTGTAAATTTCTTCTTTAGCCATACCGCTTCCGGTATCTATGGCCGAGTTCCAGAGTATCTTTACAGAGAGAGGATTGGTGCTATTGACACTAACATTTATAAGAAGACCCCCCGTGGGTGGGTCACTGTCTACACGGATAGGGGCCTTAACCCCTATTACCGAAGGATCCTCCCCGTCTATATCCCTATCTCCTAAAATATTAAGAATACGAAGAGAACTGGTTATCTGTGTTGTTGCATCTGCCGCTACCTTCTCTCCCTGTTCCCTGAGAGTCACTCCAACGTAAATTATTAGAGAGGATGCTATGGCGGCAACTATTATGATTGCTATGAACAGGATGAGGGTGGCAATGCCTATATCGCCTTTTTCTTTTGTATGCAGCGAGTATATCTTCTTCATATCATTCCAATCAACTTGTTTCTTATTTAAATAATTAGATATGATTATCAGTCGATAAAATCACTTGAGGAATATTTTCATGGAAAATTCTATATTGAAGGCAGAACTTATCCAATTATGCTTCTGATTTCCTGGAATGTCAACGGAATTCGAGCATGCATTCGTAATGGATTTTTAGATTTTCTTGAAAAATACAAGCCAGATATTATAGCACTTCAGGAGATTAAAGCCCGGGAAGACGAGGTACCCATGGAATTACGTTATTATCAGGGATACCATAAATACTGGAACCCAGCCAAAAGGAAGGGTTACGCGGGCACTGCACTGCTCACAAAAATAAAGCCACTAAACGTAAAATTTGGAATAGGTATAGAAGAGTTCGATTCAGAGGGAAGAGTTATAACTGCAGAGTATAATGATTTCTATCTTGTAAATGCCTATTTCCCAAATGCCCAGCATGGTTTAACTCGCCTGGATTTTAAACTTCAGTTCGACAGAGAGATTCATACATACCTCAATAATTTGCGTAGGAGTAAGCCCGTTGTACTGTGTGGAGATTTCAATGTGGCCCATAAGGAGATAGACCTGGCGAATCCCAAGCAGAATGTTAAGAATGCTGGATTTACACCTGAAGAAAGGGCCTGGATGGATGAGTTCCTGGAAGATGGCTATGTGGACACTTTCCGCATTTTCACAAAGGATGGCGGTCACTATACCTGGTGGACCTACAGATTCAACGCTCGTGCGAGGAATATCGGATGGCGTGTGGATTATTTTGTAGTTAGCGAGGAAATAAGGGATAAAGTGAAGAGAAGTTACATCCTCCAGAATGTAATGGGCTCTGATCATGCACCCATCGCCCTGGAATTAGATTTGGGCCTGGTGATGAAATAGGTGACAGAGTAGGAGAGAAGTATAATTCCCAGAGCACTCCCCGCGATGAATATACTTACAAGAAACAGCCAGTTAATCTGCCGGATACTTGCAGAGAGAGAAGCAATACACGAGAGAATAACAATGCCGAATAACAACCATCTCACCGAGACCTTAAATCTTATATTCTCTTTTTTAACCGCGTTCATCTTTATCCTCGAAACTTTTAGATTTAGTGCCAGCATAAGGATGATTAGTGCGTAGATGAGCCATATTGTGACCTGAAATTGGAGACCTGGTAGATACTGCGGTCGCATACCTGCTCCCAGTACCACATAGAGAATGAGAAGTGATATGAGCAGAATTATAAATCCCTTCTTTTGAGGCAGAAGTTCCCTCATCGTGTATTTCGTGCCCACAGTAATCCTCCACAGAAGGATGAATAAATATACAAACAACCCAGAGAGAAAGGGAGACAGAAAAGAGAAGAGGATATTTTTCACCTGTGCCCCAACCGCAAGGCCTCCAAGAATTGAGAATATCACAAGATATCTCGTTGCCCTTTTTCTATCCAGAAGGATGGTGGCCATCCATGGATGAAGTCCCTCAAAACTTTCTTGAGAGGAGGTGAGTAAATTCTCGCCTAAAAATACCGGAATAATGAACGACATTATGGGATGCCAGAAAAGTACGAGAACCGGGAATGAGAATAAAGATACTCCTCCAATTTTTGGAAAATTCACGTTGGGCGGATACCAGAGCACTTTGGTTATATAGGCCTCGTACATGCCAAGCAACATACCTGCCGGGAAAAGGGTTTCGATTACTGCCCTTCCCCATCTAAATACTATATAAGAGAGAACAAGTATATGGAGCGTGTAAAGGGGAAATATTATAAGATAACCCTCAGGAACAAAAAATGCGAAGGGGGATGAGCCGGAAAGAACCTCTGCGAAGAATACGGACAGAAGACCCAGAATGAACCAGAAAAGCACCCGTGTTCTGAGCGGCGCCGGACTTTTCATAAATTGGATATAATACAAACCTAATATAGAGTTTTTGAGGTTCTTGCTCCTGCCCTGCGATAATTCCATATACCACGGGGGTATAGGCGCTCTGTGTATATCGGCATAGACGACACAGATAGCCGCAGTGGTATGTGTACCACGTATCTTGTGTTTCCTCTGATAGAGGAAATAAGGAACCATGGTTTAGACCTCATTGGCTATCCTCGCCTGGTAAGACTTAACCCCAATATACCATGGAAAACCCGTGGTAATGGTGCCATATCCATACGGGTTGGCAAAGGACGTGGGAAAAAAATAAAGGTTGGAGAAATGCAGGGAGAAGAGATTTTTGCATATGAGAGGGGTACGCATGTGTTTGAGGAAATCGATATCACACGCATATCTTCATATTTCGCCCTAAAAGACGAGAATACCAATCCCGGGATAATCTTATCTCCAGTAAAATTGCCAGAGAAACTTTACTGGAGAGGTGTGAGAGAGATAGTGCCCATTGAATTTGTGGAGCAGATACTGAGGAGATACGGAGCAAGGTGGTATAGATTTAAACTTGGACGTGGAATCATAGGAGCCTCTGCCGCCATTGCATGGAAAAGAAGAAATTACACCTTTGAACTTCTTACATATCTACCCCGGGGAATGTGGAGCGATGACCGTTTCGTGGACTCGAAGAGTGTGGTTGAAATGGATAAAAACACCAGATGGACCTTTGATAACTACGATTACGAAAATAGGTATGTGGCAATAAAGCCCAACTCAAAAACCCCTGTACTTTTCGGAATAAGGGGGCTCATTCCCGGGGAACTGATGCGCGCTAGGGAAATGATAAAAAGCACACCCTACAATTCATGGATTATATATCTGACAAATCAGGCCACGGATGACCATATAGTTCGCAGGAAAATTAAGGATGTGAAGCCGTATGAAAGTGTGAAGATTCTAGGTACGGTCTCTAAAGAGCCAAAAACAATTGAGGGTGGGCATGTGATTTTTGCCATTTCCGATTTTACAGGAGAGGTTGAGTGCACGGCATATGAACCCACCAAGGGATTTCGTGATATCGTTAGACAATTGAAACTGGGTGACGAGGTGGAAGTTTATGGTGGAGTGAGAGAAGAACCCTTTACCGTGAATGTGGAGAAAATGAGAATTTTGAAGGTTGCCGAGATAAGGGTGAAATTGGAAAATCCCAGATGCCCTGTATGCGGCCGCAAGATGGAAAGCATGGGACGAGGAAAAGGATACAGGTGCAGAAAATGTGGCACGCGGTTAGGTGAAGACGCCGCCATTTATGGATTTCTGAAGAGGGATATAAAAGAGGGATGGTATGAAGTACCCGTTATCGCAAGGCGTCACCTTGCAAAACCGCTCAAACTAATGACTGTGAGGAGAGAAAACTTATAAATCGTTTGGCACATTATGTGGCGTGGAGATAGGATACTGTAAAAAATGCAATATACCGGTTTTAGGTGAGAGGTGCAGCCTCTGCGGTTTGCCTGTACAAAAAATACGGTTTCATGATCTCGGGGATATACGCCCTGCATCTAAGTTTGAACTTGAGAAACTGAGGTTTCTTATTCCCTTTAGAGATGTGAAAAATTACCTATCTCGCAGAGTTGTGCTCCTCTCCAGGCAACCGGGACTGGATTACCGCAAGGATGTTTTTATAGATGGTTTTAAATTTGGGACACTGGAATATGTAAAAGACAGAGAATGGAGATGGAGATTTATACCCACAGGAAGAGGGGCTATGTTGATTCATATTCTAACGGGCCATGAGGATTTCTCACTCAAAAGTGGAGGACACTGGAAGGGTAAAAAGATAGATAGGCATATTACCGGTGATTGGGCAATTGCGAGAATTGGTAAATGCATTGCTCTTGCTGTTAACACGGGTGAAAATGTTAGAATAAAAGACGTGTACTGCCGTCCAGTGCAAACGGCCAGGAGAAGTTCCATTAAAGATATGATTGAGGGAAACTTAACTATGATTCATAAAAAGGAAAGAAAAGGTGTTGAGATAATCCAGAAAACCGGAGCAGATTATGCAGCCTTCAGCGGAGGAAAGGATAGTGAGGTCTCGCTCTATCTTGCGCATCTTGCTGGCGTCAAAAAGGCAGTTTTTCTAAATACGGGCCTGGAGTTCCCTGAAACAGAGAGATTTGTTTACAATTTTGCTGATTTTCTTGGTGTGGAACTCATAGAACTTAGGCCGAAGAAAGATTTTTGGAGTCTTGTGAATGAGAAAGGAATACCTACAAAAGAAAATCGGTGGTGCACAGCCTATTTGAAACTTAACCTGTTGAAGAATTTAAGAGGTGTGATTGTGGATGGCATGCGTAAATATGAATCGCTTAGGAGAATGCATGCTCCAACAACCAGGAGAATTGGAAATCTGAGAACCGTATACCCCATCTATAATTATCTTTCTCTGGAGGTCTGGCTTTACATTTATTACAGACAACTTCCCTACAATCCTCTCTATGATATGGGGTATGAGCGCCTTGGATGCTATATGTGTCCCTCCATGCTCAATGCAGAGTTTCATAATCTTAAGAGAACGCATCCTCAACTCTTCCAAAGGTGGTACAGGTATCTTCGGAAGAGTGGCTATTCTCACGAGGAAATCATGGATGGAAAGTGGAGATGGAATACCTTACCTCCAAAACTCAGAAAAATTTAAATCTGACAGATTTTTTATTTTTAGGCCCGAGAAACCGGCAGACTGAGCAGTGGCGATGAAAGTTCTGTCGCTCCCTCGGGCTATATTTAAATGTAAAGGAGGAAAAAATTGCCCCGCGATTCCACCCGTATAATACACTGGGGATTCCTCAGGTCTACAGATATGCCAGTGGCTGTATGAATATCGCTCCCAAGTTTCTCCTCTAAACTCTTTTTATTTGCCCTGACAGCAAAACTTTTTGCCTCTAAAATTTGTGATAGAGATTCTTTTAGAAGTTCTGTATAATCTTCAAATATTTTCACTAGGAGAACAGAGAGAACTCCTTTTATACCCGCAATCATAGGAGTAATATCACCGGAGGAAAACAGGATAATGCGTCCATCTAAATACTCCACAACACAGTCCATATGATTCTGGATACAGTGTCCTAAAATTGCCCTACGCAGTTCTTGCACTCTTTTTTCAGGATTGCGCGGAAGTTTTGTGCGGATAACATAGCCTTTCATTTCTCATCCCGTGGTATGTAGGCAATAGCACTTATTTCCACACGGGCATTCTTGGGGAGATGGGGAGATTCCACGGTTACCCTTGCAGGTCGTGTATTCTCAAAAAATTCTGCGTAAACTTTATTCATCTCTGAAAAGTCACGAATATCGCTAAGATATACAGTCACATATACTATGCTTTTTAAGTTACCCCTCGCTGTCTCAACTATAGCAATGAGATTTTTTATGGCCTGTTTAGTTTGCTTCCCTATACTCTCCTCAAAACTTCCGGTCTCCGGATCAGTTCCCAGTTGGCCAGAAATAAATAGATAATCTCCGGCCTTGACTGCCTGACTATATGGACCCACAGGCTCAGGTGCCT
>WALG01000015.1 GCA_015522955.1 DHVE2 group archaeon | reverse complement strand
TGCCAAGACCTGGAGCGTTCCTCACCATATTGTAACCATCCTTGTACACCACTCCGAGGTAGGGCTGTTCCTTCAAATCCATATGCCCATCCAAATCTGCATAATCCACACCGAGACCCAGGGCAAAGTGTGTACCTGCAGCAATGCCAATCTGTGTTTCTATCATACATCCCACCATGATTTTCATTCCTGCTGCTCTTGCTATGGATGCCATTTTTATTGCTTCGTAGATTCCTCCACTTTTCATAAGTTTGATATTTATGGCATCAACTTTATCAACGAGATTCAAAACATCATTGGCATTGTGAACACTCTCATCAGCCATTATTGGTATTGCCGTGCTTTTTCTTAGAATTTCAAAATCTTTCTCTTGGCCCACAGGAATCGGCTGTTCTGCAAATTCTATATCGTATCTCTCCAAGGCCCGCAATACCTTAATCGCACGCTTCAGGGTATAACCTTGATTTCCATCCACACGTATTTTTGCATCTGTAATCTCGCGAATTGCCCTTATTCTTTCTATGTCTTCCTCAGGATCTATGCCTATTTTCACCTTAAGAACCTTGGCTCCCTGAGAGAGCAGTTGCTCAGCCTGTTTGGTACTCTCCTTTATCGGGCCTATACTCACGGTTAAAGATGTTTCAATCTTCTCTTTCTTTCCGCCCAGAAGATTTTTAAGGGGCATATCTGCCTTCTGTGCAAGAATATCAAATAGCGCAAAATCTATGGCAGCCTTGGCACTGCTGTTGTGAATGATAGATTTATTTAAATTTTCCATTATTGCAGCGTAGTTTTCCACCCTCTCTCCGATGAGGAGGGGCTTTAATCTCTTTAACACACTAATAACAGTGTCAACGGTATCTCCTACGACCCTGGGTGAGGGTGATGCTTCTCCATAACCACAGTAGTTTTCTGTGCAAATTTTTACAATTACACCTTCATATTCATTAAATGTAGCATAGGAAATCTTGAAGGGTTTTTTCAGGGGTACCCTAACTGCCTTCCACTCCATACTAACAATGTCCATAGGAGGGTAATGAAAATATAGAAGATAAAACTTTCACCTGAAACTTAGAAAATATTTTTCACTCTCTGGTGAGAATGGTTACCTTTACCTGATCTCCATATTCGTGGGTGAAGTAGACATCTACAAACTCCGGATTATAAGGTTTTGAAGCAATTTCTGCATCCTCCAGTTCGAGTTCTCCACTAAAGAGCATTATCTTTTTTCCCTCGCTGAGCCAGGGCGAGTCTAAAGCATCCTCTATGGCTACCTGAAGTTTGTTTTTGCCGGAGCCCAGTCCAACCCCTACACCCACGCGACCCTGTAGTTTCACATTGAGCATATTTTTGAGCAGAACCCTCTGAAAATCTATGATTATATGTTTCATGACTTCAGGAGGTATCTGCATAGCAACATTAATGGGTACATGGGAATAATGTCTTACAAGTCCATCATTGTCAAGTACAAAATATATATGATATAATTTTTCTATTTTCTCCAATGCTTTGATAGCATATGCTCTTCTCTCCATATTCTCAGATGAAAATGGTAGGGTGAATATTCCTATCAATGTTGCTTTAGACCTCTTTGCATTGCCTATTAAATGAGCCAGTGAGGTGCCTAGGTCTCCTCCCAATCCTGCAAGAACGAAGATATATGGCTCGGTGATGTGAGAAACCCATGAAAATGCTCTCATGATAAGAGGTGAGGATACATCTGCATATGCTATTACCTTTTGGGGATCCACAATAATATCCGAATTTTTATCATTTATGGAGTATCCCTCAACGGGGGTGCTTCTGCGTATGTATCTAAGAAATCTCGAACCTGCACCGCCACATCCAAGCACTTTCAGGGTACCCACATACCATCATATACTTTCATTTATATCATACTTTTCTTCCAAAAATAAGGAAACCGGTATGCGGAATCTCTAAATTATCTGGTCTGGTGCCCATGGAGCCTATGATCATATTTCTTTTGATTATCTCGCATGCTTCAAGGTCCACAAAATTTGCATCCTCAAGAGCATGGTATACTCTCTCCATCTGATTGTAAGTTGGCACATAGGATGCAAAGCAACCTGAGATTTTGAGTACTTTTTTTGCTATCTCTACAGCATCCCATGGATCTGGAATATCCACTATAAATGCATCCACATCACTTTCTTCAACATCTCTTCGCACATCCCCTATTTTAAGAACCCAGTTTTGAGCAAAGGAAGTTCTGAGTACATTCTCTTTTGCCACTTGAGCAAAGTCATTTCGCATCTCATAGGTGTATACTTTACCGGTAGGCTGCACGAAATAAAGAAGTGCCATGGTCAATGAGCCTGAGCCTGCTCCTCCCTCTATAACCACCGAGCCCGCATGGAGGCCACATCTCGCAATAATATATGCTGCATCTTTTATCCCTATAATTTGAGCTTTTCTCTTCAAGGTGCTCATATAATCATAAAGATTACTTCTGAGTATGTGGTACTTCGATAATCCTATTTTCATTGTACCCTCGCAAAGTTCATGTAACACAGCAAAATTGTCAATTTTGTACATCTCACCATCTTTATAGGCGAGATACCTACGATTTTTCCTATCAAGGAGGGTGTACATGCTATGAAATAGTATTACAGATTAAAAACTATTTTCTTGGTAACTCAATTTTGAATATGGAGCCTTGGGGTTTGTTATCCTCTACCCATATCCTCCCATCATTTGCTTCTATCAGGTATTTTGCAGTGGCTAAGCCAAGACCCATTCCAATCCCTGAAGCCCTTCTTTTAAATCTTTCAAATATTGCATTTCTGTATTCCCCGGGAATTCCTGGGCCGTTGTCCACAATGCTGACTATTACACTGTTTCTATGCTTTTTCATTACAATTTTCACCTCACCATCCGCGGGTGAGAACTTTATCGCATTGTGAATCACATTCAAAAAAGCCTCTTCAATGATTGGATCCACATTGATCCCAACACTTCTGTAATTTCTCAATATGGCAACTCTCTTTTTATTTGCAGTTTCTTCAAGTTTATCTACTACACTATCAAGCAAAGTTTTCAGGTCTATTCTCTGTTTCTTTCTGAATCTTTCTGGATTCTTTATCAAGATGGAACTTCTACCCACAAGGTCCCTCATTGCATCCACAATTTTTCCTATCTCTTTGAGATATTCCTTGGAATATGATTCCTTAAGTATGTCAATATAGCCATCTAACATAAAAAGGTAATTTTTCATATCATGGACTACCAAGTCTGTAAGTGCTACCAGTTCCTCAATTTTTCTCTCATTTTCCAAGTTATCCCTCCTCAGAAGTTTCTCCCTCTCCTTTAGATCAGTTATATTGAATCCAAGAATAAGGGTCTCGCTATTCAGTTTTATACGAATCAATCTATAAATTCCATTATTAAGTATAACATCAAAAATCTTGAGATGCTTTGCAGAATCCATAATATATTCAACCACAGAAGAGGGATGGGAAAGTAAAGATTTTGTGTAAGAATTCATATTAATAACTCTACCATCTCTAAAAGTTAGGGCGAATATCTTTGATTTTTCAAAAATGGTGAAAAAATCTCCCATATGGTTTAAGAGGATAACTCCTTATTTAAAGGTTTTTCCAAATTATCAATTTTGATAATGAAACTTTTGAAATAAAATACTCTGGGATAAGAGATTAACGAAAGTTATAAATAAGGGAATTTAATTGGCTCCATTGTAATGAAGAAGGCAATAACTGGACTTCCGGATGAGCTGTTTGCTTGGGAGGAAATTTCCAAGGAACAGCAAGTGATAAAGATCCGAACAGACAAGCGCCGTTATGGAAAGACCGTTACCATTATCGAGGGCTTCGACCCTAGGGATGTAGATTTGAAAGAAATGGCTAAGGCCTTGAAGCATAAGGTGGCTACAGGTGGCACTGCTAAGGATGGAAGAATAGAACTTCAGGGAGATCAGAGAGAAAGGGTCAAAAAGTTCTTGGAAGGCATGGGTTACACTGTGGAAATAATTGATTGAGGGGATATGGATTATGCTAATATAGTTCAACATGTTCGCTCTTTATTGGAGGAGGCGCGACACTGTAATCAGAGACGCATGCTTGTGCTGCAGGGAGATAGGTTATCCTCTATTGGTATTCTCAGAAAGATTCTACAAGAAATAAATTTTCCACGTGGCATAGTCTTCACTTGGAAGATAGATTTTAAGATGCCCATGGAAATCGAAGAATTGAAAAACTCTGAGAAATACCTTGGTACCACCTATGATTTTCTTGCCATGGATGTACATCGTTCCTTTATTCCCAATGACCTTGGAAAACTTATAAACATAGTGAGAGGTGGGGGACTGATTGTGCTCCTCACACCGCACTTTGAGAAATGGCCCATGCTCACAAATTTTTTTCATGAGGTTATTCTGACTCCCCCTTATACCCTTGAAGACATAAAAAATAATTTTGTTAGATGGGTTATTCGCAAAATATGGAGACAAGAGGGTATATGTATAATTAGAGATGGTATCATTGTAAAAGACGGACATATGGAGTGCATACCTGAGAAAAGAGAGGTG
>WALG01000014.1 GCA_015522955.1 DHVE2 group archaeon | reverse complement strand
TAGGTATACCCTTGCGATTAATCTCTTCAATAGTGATGTTACCAATTACACTCGCTCCATCCTCCTCCGGACGCAGTTTGAAATCCTCCCGGAGGAGGCCAGTTATAATCTCTAGATCCTCTGCAAGTTTATTGCTCTCATCCTGAGAATTAAATTTGGCTAGACCCCATGCCTCTGAGATATAATACATCTCTCTAAGGGTAGAGGATTTCTTAGTCTCAATCATCTCCTTTATAAGTTCCATTACATAGAGCGTGCGAAGGAGCATATACGCGCCATCCAATCTCTTGGCACTGCGTGTGATACGCGCATCTCCATACTTCCACACCCCAAGCCTGCTGTTGAATATTATATTCGATTTTCTTCGGGCTGGCAATTCCATCCTTGGAATTTCGCCGTCTTCCAAACTCTGATATATTTTCTCCGCTATGCTGTATAATTTTTCTAAGGCATCCAAACTACTCATCATCAATCGCCTCCTCTTCATCAATTTCCTCTTCTTCATCTTTCTCCTCGTTCTCTTCTTCCTCAATAAGATCCAGTTTGATATTCCAGTCTCCGGGTAATGGCTCTGCACCCACCACTATTCCCGGGTTTACCCCATCCACATAATAATTGGTCTCTCCATACCCGGAGGCATCCTCAAGCACAAAATAGAAATGCTTATAGGATACGGGCTCAATAACCACACTCCATTTTATATAATCCTCCTCCATTACACCATCTGTTTCTACCACGTTACCTAAAGGATAATCCCCATAGAGCGTGAAATTATAGGGCTTCATAGTATAATTTGCAACTCTAACGTTCACTCTTACCCTGGATTTGTCAACCTTTTCCACCTTCTCATCGACCCAGATCACATTCATTATCCTTGAGATCACAGGTTCCAATCGCGGCACGGGTCTTTCCACAATTTCTGCACTCTTCCTAGCGATTTCAGGGAGAATTTTGGTCACGAGGAAAAATTTCTCGCTCAACTTGCTCTTTCTTGCCTTCTTTACCATGAACATTTTCAGTTGCCTGCCCAAGGATTTCAGAGCAAGTTCTATCTCATTTCTAATCTCAGGCACATCGGCTATAGCCTCTTTTGACTCTGAAGTAAACGGAACCCTAGTAGAAGCCACATGTACAAGAATTATGGCTGGACCTACAGGTATCCCCTCACCTCCCCTCTGCTCTAATCCATATCTGCGCCAGTCTACACTGCTTATGGCCTTTGTTATCACACAAGCCCCCTGCTGATATAGTAAGGGTACCCGATTGGCAAAGCGCAGAATTTTCACAGACTGATCCTTAGGTAATTCGCCTCCATATACCATACCAACTTCCACAACAAAGGGATTTCCACCGTACACTTTTGGCTCTCGAGTTATAGGTCTCGCATAAAATCCAGGACGAAGGGAACCAAGAACATTCTTCAAGCCCTTCTTTATAAGGCTCTCTCCTATAGGAGATAGGCAATCGGTGGGTGGAGCCATTAGTTTTACCTCTCCAAAGGCCTCAAGCAGCCTTTTTGCCTCTGCAATGCTCATCTCCTGGGGTCTCATATTCTCATAAAGATACGCTTTTCTGCATATCTCCTCCGCAATCTTAGGGCTCACTCTGCTGAACTCTGTGCTGAGAAATGATGTTAGGCGATAAGTCTTTGTATTCCTAGCCATATTTATGAGTTCTCCAAGTTCAATTCCATATGGATGCGGTTTTATCTCACGGGTGGGCGATGGTAACGTATCTGTGGCCCTCTTAAATACAGTTTTCTTCCCATCTGGTTCTATTAGGGTAATCTGTGCATGGGGATTTACAATGGCCGTTTGCTGGAGATATTCAAAAACGCTCTGCTTCCCACGGGTGTATCTTCCACGAATTGTTACTTCCACATGTGTTCCCTGCCCCCTATCCCATATTATCGGCTTTTCCTTTATAACCCGTGGCTCATTTTTCTTGGTGTCTATCGCAAGAACTAATTCATAGGCAACTTCATCCTCTTTTATCTTGGAAATAACCCTGGCCGGTTTACCTGTGGTCAACTGTCCATAGAGCACCACAGCACTTATACCTATGCCCTGCTGTCCACGACTCTGTCTTATGGCATGGAATCTCGAGCCGTAGAGGAGTTTGCCGAATACCAGCGGTATATTTCTCCTGACTATACCTGGGCCGTTATCCTCTACAATTACGTGATATTCATCCCTACCCACATGCTCAATTTGAACAAATATATCCGGCAAGACTCCTGCTTCTTCACAGGCATCAAGGGAGTTATCCACCGCTTCTTTAACACTCACAACCATGGCTTTTGTGAGAGAATCAAACCCCAGAATCTGCTTATTCTTCTCAAAAAACTCCGCTATGCTAATCTCTTTCTGTTTTCTTGCCATCTTGTGTGCGATTCCCATATCAGTTTCATAATATCTTGCTGGTTTAAAAACTCTACTCAAACAGCGTCATCATAAGGATACCTACAACTATGAGAAGCATACCACCTATCTTCCATAAACTGAGTTTTTCTCCGATTAATAAGTAGGCTAGAATCGCAACAATAAACGCATTTGACATCACAATGGCAATGCTTGGCCCTGCAGGTCCTATGGAAAGCGCAATTTTCAGGAAATACATGCCAACAGCCAGAGCAATCCCAGCACCCATCGGCAAAAGAAGATAAATCATGGATGTGCAAGACATATTCTCTTGAAAATCCCCGGTAAATACCATATAAAAAAGGAAAACAATGCCTATAAGACCTACACTGAGCCATAGAATTACGCTTGCAAACACACTATCCATGTGATAATAGCCCGCAAGTTTGAGAAGAAAATTAGTAACGCCGAACATGAGCATGGTTGCCGTTGCATATATCCACCACTGCATATAAGGGCATGGGAATATATAGATAAAAATTTAAGTACTGAAGCGTTATTCCCATTTATATATAACGAGTAATGGGATGAGAAAGAGCATGTTTTCTCTGCTCGTTGGCATAGTGATTGTTTCTATCTTCGCCACAGGCACATATTATTTTGTCTCCCATGGAAGAGGAGAGTCCATAAGGGCTCTCGCTGCGGAAAGTATCATGGCTGCCAAGAAGGTGAGTGAACTTGAAATAAAAGCGGATGCTGTGGCAGTGGCAGGGTATTTCTCAAAGATATCCACAAAGAACTGGATGAACGTGCTTATGAGGAGGGTAATATAATATAGCCCGCCTCCGGGGCTCCTCCTCATATTTTCAGAGGAGACCAGCCAGGTGGGCCACTGAGAAATGGAGCAGGAACATTTAAATTTTTCCACATTATTTATGGAGCATGAGATACTATTCGTTGCTGGACATGCTTCTTGTGGGTGGCATACTTTTAGCCTTGGTGTTTTTCTATCCTGAATATTCGCAGGGTTACATAAGCACCGGATTTATAATCTCTCTTTTTGCCGTTACTCTCGTCTATTTCATAGGACTCCATGTTTTGAATGCAATTTTCAAATCCATATTCAGAAATGTAGCCAGAAAAATGAGATGTGATTATCAGGATACTGGAAAATTTTCATTGAGCATTTATATGATATGCAAAGATATGGATATTCACGTAACTCTTCGCTCCGCATATATGCCCGATTCTCTACATCTTACAATAAAGGGCAAATTCATAGAGGCTTTTTTTGATGGTAAAGATAAAGCATCAAGAACCCTAACAAATAACCTGTTAAATTTAGGAAAAAGGTATAGAATACGGGTTAATGATGCCATACTCTCCAAAGAAAAAGCCCAGTTTCTATTTACCAGAATACCCATGAAAGAGGAATCTTTGCTTGGTTTGATTAATGAAGTGAGACTCCTTGCATCCCATTTTATGGAATAATTTCCGTGGTATTGTTAAATGGAGGATAATAAAAGTCTTCCATTTTGAATTTTCCATGGGCGATGAGTTCCTCCACCACATCCCTTGCTCTCTGCATCTCGGCAATAAGATGCCTTACAGTACCACAGATTTTATTGAATCCCTCCATTCCCCATAATCGTTCTTTATTTGCAAAGAGGCATCTGCCGCCACATATAGGATAGAGGTCACAGGATTTACAGGGTTCATCCACATCCACAGAGTTGCGAATATCTCCAGGCTCCTTTGACCAGATATCTCCAAGTTCATTCCATGAAAACTCGCCTCCGATCGGGCATGCAAGTATCCTCCCATCCGTTGTTATGGCAAAAGAATCTCGGCCTGCTCCACAGGGCAATCCTGTTTCGTTGAAGAGCATCCTTTTTATTATTCCCTGAAATGGCACTATTCCTAGAATCCGGCCATTTCTCAGTTCCTCAATCCAGAGATTTGCAAGGCGCGTTATTCCAGGATTATAGGAGTTGCGAAGCCACGAATCAAAATCAGTCCAAGACTCATCTGGAGCCCACACCACATTAAGTTGCCAGTGAATATGGTCAAATGGAAGGGATAAAAGATGCATCACCTCTTTATAGATATCACTCTCCTGGCTTACAGCCATTCTGGCAATGAGATCTCCATGATATACCTTCCTTATTTTTTGAACCTTATCCACAACCATATGGTAAACTCCTCCGCCCCGATAATAATCTGTAACTTCTTCCCGCCCATCTATAGATACCAGAATGGTATCCAGTCTGCTGAGATACTCTTCTGGTACTTTGTCCAGAAATAATCCATTAGTCTGGACCACAAATCTTTTTGCAGGCAGAAGATCCATCATTTTTTTCATATAATTTATGCGTAACAGAGGCTCACCGCCATAAAATGCAATTATAGCATCATTATCCATGGATATGAATTTCTTTAAATCCTCGATACTATACTGAATTTCGTGAGGCATTACCTCTTCAGGAATCGTACCCCCACAGTACCTGCATCGCAGATTACAAACCCCCGTGAGGAAAATTATATAGAGCATGAAAATCAGAGCAATTGCTAATTTTAGCGTAGAGAGGCGGTTTCACGTAGAGTTGCAAATCTTTCCTTAAGCCTCTTAATTGCATACTCCAGAGTATCCCTTGCTGATAGACTACCATCGGTTTCGAACTGAAATATGAACCAAGAGTTATCTTCCCTTATTTCAGGATTCTCAAAGGATAGAATCTCAGCCAAGGATTTGCAAGGTATGTCATCTGTGAACACTATTTTTTCATCATCCTCGTAAAGTACATTTTCGGTGCAAGCCTGTTTGACTTTCTCCCAGAGTTCACTCTCACTCTTTTTTACTTCTATTTCTCTGTGATATTTGTAGGCAACACCGCTTGTAACCTGCCATTTTGCATGCTCTCTGGCAGTACCCAGAATTGCCTCTGCCTCGAGGAGTATGGCTTGATTCTCCTTGAGTTTTACAATGGGTATAAGAGAATCCACAGGTTTGAACTTTTCATCACCTACCGGAATAAGATCTCCAGAATAGACCGTGGCCGGTCCATGCTTGTTAAGGGTATAAGTCACAGTGCACAGGGGGCAACCCTCATCGGGAGGGTGGTCACACTGGTCACGGAAATTCATGCTGAGATCCGTTGGAAGTGGAATCAGACCAAGCCGATGCGCAATGATTTCGTCAAAAAGCGGTGTGGAGGAATCATAAACTCGACCCTCCATATCCCTTATCTGACCATGGTGAAATATAACTTTGTGAATAGCCAGTTTAGGGATATCGTTAATCAAAGTTCTGCGAAGTGCATTGGCTATGGCCGGTGTTATACCCTTTATTTCAAACTTTATGTACTTATCTTCCAATTGAAGAATCTTAAATTCCATTCAGACTCTCCTCCCCCTCTTTCCTCCGGGCTTTCTAGTGGTATCATGCGGAATAGGCGTGACATCTTCTATACGGAGAATCCTCATTCCTGCTCTAGCAAGGGCCCTGATTGCTGCCTGTGCCCCAGGCCCTGGACTCATGCTTCTATTTCCACCCGGTGCACGAACCTTCACGATGATATCCTGTATCTCTTTCTCTTTGAGTTGCTCGGCTACTCTCTCAGCAGCCTTCATGGCAGCGTAAGGCGATGCTTCCTCCCTATCAGCCTTTACTACCATACCGCCAGAGGCTTTGGCAAATGTCTCAGCACCCGTAATATCCGTTGCTGTGATTATTGTATCATTATGAGATGAATAAATATGCACAACACTAACTTTAAGAGCCAATTTTATTCACCTCCCTGTGCCTCTTGCTGTGGCATCTGACCTTCAGGTTGGCTCTCAACAACCTGCGGACGCATTGGATGCATCTCATCGGCAAGTGGAGAATGCTCATAATAATCTATGCCATCCTCTTCATCCATTCTAACAAGATACCCTGGAATTGTCACCCTTCTTCCATTTATGGCTATGTGACCATGGACTATGAACTGTCTTGCCTGCTTAGGGGTTCTGGCCAAACCCTTAAGATACACAATAGTCTGCAATCGTCTTCTAAGAATATCCTCAACGCCCAGAGATAGAACAGCATCAAGGGTAGCATTACTCTCCTCCAGAATACCCAGTCTTAAAATCTTATCAAACAGTTGTTTCTGCTGCCGTTCTGCCTGAGGGTCTCCATATCTCAGTTTTGCTTGTAACTCTCGAGCTTGGCCTCTAAAATTGCGCAGTATGGATTTTGCCTTCCATATCTCCTTTTTGTTCTTCAGCCCATATTTCTTCTTAAGTTCCCACTCCTCCTTTATACGCTCTGCTTCCCATGGATGTTTTGGAGTTTCATACGCTTTTCTATTAAACCTAGGATCTCCCATCAACTCACCCCTTCTTCTTGGTAACACCTACCGCAAGACCTTTTCTGCCGTTGGAGCGCGTTCTCTGACCTCTCACAGGAAGACCACGCTCGTGTCTTACGCCCCGATAGCATTTTATTCTCTTAAGCCTGTTTATGTCATCCTGCTTCTGCAGGTCGAGTTCGGTGGATAAAATATGCCTATCCTCTCCTGTATAAAAATCTCTACGATGGTTCATCATCCAGGTAGGAAGAATGTCCTCTAATTCATCCTCAATCAATTTTCTTATTTTCTCAATGTCCTCCTCACTAAGATTTCCAAGTTTTTCTCGGGGATTAACGTCCATTAATTTGACTATGCCCTCTGCCGTTCGGTAACCTATGCCCTTTATACCTTGAATTGCGTAAATCACAGGCTTGTTACCGTCCAAGTCGGTATCGGCAATCCTGACAATATATTTGAAATCTGCCATGCTGCATCGCCTTTTTATGGTTTTTATATGCTAGGCTCCCTAAACACATTCCCATATATATCAATTTTCCTTGAATGCGAGGCGGATGATATCAAAGAAGAATATAAACTTAACCTTTCAAAATCAGAATATACCTAAGATATAGAGATGAGATTGAGCGTTATCTTTATATAGAAGAACTATCTTACCCACGATGAGGTGATGAGAAATGATGGGTGGACAAGTACCAATACTTGTGCTCAAAGAGGGCACTGAAAGAGAGACTGGAAGAGGGGCCCAGAAAAAGAACATAGAGGTAGCGAAGGCAATAGCAGATGCAGTTCGCACAACTCTGGGTCCAAAGGGTATGGATAAGATGCTTGTGGATAGCCTTGGCGATATTGTGATTACCAATGATGGTGCTACAATTCTCAAGGAAATTGATGTTGCTCACCCCGTGGGCAAGATGATGGTTGAAGTTGCCAAAGTTCAGGATACCGAGGTAGGCGATGGAACCACTACAGCGGTGGTTCTCTCCGGAGAACTTCTCAAGAAAGCAGAAGAGTTGCTGGACCAGAATGTGCATCCGACCATAGTAACCAATGGATTCAGGCTCGCTGCGGAGAAAGCACTTGAACTTCTGCCCCAACTGGGAATCAATGTGGATAGCGATGAGATTCTACGCGAGATAGCCATGACCGCAATGACGGGAAAAAATGTGGGCGAGGCAAAAGAGTATCTTGCAAATATTGCAGTCAAGGCAGTGAAGGCCATAATTGAGGAGAAAGACGGAAAGAAAGTTGTGGACATTGATAATATAAAAGTGGAAAAGAAGCAGGGTGGTGGCATAACTGACACCGAACTCATTGATGGCATAGTTCTTGATAAAGAGAAGGTGCATCCCAGAATGCCCAAACTAGTCAAGAATGCAAAGATTGCCCTTATAAATACAGGATTTGAGGTTAAAAAGACCGAAATTGGTGCAAAGATACAAATAAACGATCCATCCCAGATTCAGGCTTTCCTGGAAGAAGAACAGAATGAGATCAAGATGATGGTGGAGAAAGTTAAAGAAGTTGGTGCCAACGTGGTGTTCTGCCAGAAGGCCATTGATGACATTGCCCAGCACTATATGGCAAAGTATGGCATTTATGCAGTGCGCCGTGTAAAGAAGAGTGATATGGAGAAACTGGCCAAGGCTACCGGTGGAAAGATAGTCACCAATCTGGATGACTTGTCAAGCGAGGACCTTGGATATGCGGATGCAGTGGAAGAGCGCAAGATTGGCGAGGATAATATGACCTTCGTCCGCGGCTGCAAGAATCCAAAGAGTGTGAGCATCCTAGTACGTGGAGGTACCGAGCACGTGGTGGATGAGGCTGAGCGTGCCCTGCACGATGCTCTCAAAGTTGTGGGTGTAGCCATAGAGGATGAAGTTGCAGTAGCAGGTGGTGGCGCAACGGAGATTGAACTCTCTCTTAAATTGAGGGATTATGCACCCAGTGTTGGTGGAAGAGAACAACTGGCAATCGAGGCTTTCGCCGATGCACTGGAAGTCGTTCCACGCACCTTAGCAGAGAATGCAGGTATGGATGCCATAGATATAATCATGAAACTCAAGGCAGAACATCAGGCAGAGAAGAAGTTTGCCGGTGTGGATGTCATCGAGGGCAAGATTTCAGATATGAAGGAGGAAAAGGTCATAGAGCCACTGCGCGTCAAGAAACAGGCTATTGAGAGTGCCACAGAGGCCGCAACAATGATACTGCGCATAGATGATGTCATAGCATCCAAGAAATCCGAGACTCCTCCAGGTGCCCAGGGCGGCCCAGGCGGCATGCCCGGTGGAATGGGTGCTCCAGGTGGCATGGGCGGCATGGGTGGAATGTACTAAATTCCCCTACCTTTATTTTTCTACAATCTCCAATTTTATGTCTCTTACAAAGGTGTAAGATTCTGCGATCTTGGGGCGTTCCTTCAGAAATCTCAAAATATACATTCCGCAATTGGAGCCGATCTTGTTCTCTCTTAGATCTCCGATAGAGATTATCACATCATAACCGTATTCCTTCAATCTTTCTACAAAATCCCTGTGTTTATTTGGAACTCCACTTACCGGGTCAACATCGTTGGTAAGCGAATTTTTCATAGCACTAACCGTAGGGTTTAGAGGTGTGATTTTCACTAGAAAGTACTCAGGAGAGAAGAATCTGCGAAGTTTGTCTGCATCTACAACATTCTCGGCAGCCAGGGCGAAATTCAGGGTAATTTTTTTACCCCCTTCATCGTAGAACCTGCGTCCGTATTCTGCTATTTCCTTGAAGTTCCACTTCTTAACAGGAATAATCTCATCTCTCTGCTTCTCCTCTGTGGTATGTATGGAGAATTGGAGTTGAAATCTCTCAGGGTATTTCTCCTTCTTCACCTTAAGTAGTTTCTCGAAAAACCTCTTGGTACCGATGGGTGCAACAGTTGATAGTGAAGGATAAAAGTTTTCATATATGTCCCCGAGATTATTTATAGCATCGATCACTGCTGGATTGAAACTGGGCTCTCCCATCCTTGCAAACTGAACTTTGAACTTCCTGGTATCCGGCTTTTTATCTCCAAATCTCCTGTGAATTGGATACTCTATCTGCTCCATGATCTCTCGATAACTCAATTTGCCACGATAGAAAAATCCAGCATCGCACATTTTACATCCCACCGGGCAACCGTTAAGTGAGGATATCACAAGAACCCATTTCTCAGAGATGTCCCCCGTGGGAATAGATTCTACGAACTCCACTATGTTACCCTCAGATGTTCTGCCTATGTAAACTTTGGCTACACTATCTTGGCCTATCTCACTCAGGATTTCCATATTTTTCCCACCTCCATATTCTCATTGCGGTTTTTATTCCATCCCCTATAGCAAGGGATGTTTGTCTGTATATTCCATTTCTTGCATCACCTATGATGAATAAACGTGGATCTCGAATGTTCTCAACAATTTCCAGATTGGGAACACGGCCAATGGCTACAAGCACTTCATCAACCTCAAACACCCCCGCTGAGGTTACAACTCTCTTTCCCCCGGTAATTGGAAGGATATCTTTGGCCTCTCCACTCACGAGTTCGATGTTTTTCCGCTTTTTTACATGGTTTTGGAGCGAGGGTATTGCCTTGAGTTCACTGCGATGGAGCACATATACCCGTGAGGCTTTCTCGCTCATACTCAGTGCATAATCTAAGGCTATATCCCCACCACCGATTATCAGCACCTTTCCATAATTGGATTTTTTCAGTTCCGTCACATGGTAATTCACACCGAAATATGACAATCTTTTTGGTCGGGTACCTGTAGCGACCACAAGATATCTGAAGGTATAAACATTATTTTGAGTCATAACTTCAAAATTCTCTTTCTTTTTAACCTCCAGTACACGCTCAAAAATTATAGAAAGGGCATATTTCCTGGCGTATTCCTCCAGAATTTTCACAAAATTTGAGCCCCTGAGACCGTGAGGATACAGAATGGTATTTTCCAGAAGATATGCATTTGCCACTAAACCCCCTATTTTCTCTTGCTCAAGAATGATATGGGATATCCCGTATCTCTGTAACTGCACCCCTGTGCTTATGCCCGCGGGACCTGCACCTATTATTCCAACCTTTGCATCCATTTCTTCACCTCGTCAAGCGTGGGAGTGATTGCAAAACCATGCGAGAGTGCTCTAAGCGTCCCCTCATGCAACTTCGAATTCTGAGTTATTGTCCCATCTATGGGAAAAATCACATTGAAGTTTCGTACAAATGCTTCCCTTGCGGTGGTCTCGCAGCAGAGATGTGTCATTACACCTGTGACTATAACAGTATCCACATTCATATCCCGTAGAATATCATCCAGATCTGTGGCATAAAATGAATCATACGTGTGCTTTACTACAGTCTCGCTGGCAAAGTTTAATAGTTGCCCCACTATCTCGGTGCTCTCATGCCCACAGGGCATATTGTCACCCCACCACTTAGTCATTATATTGCCCTCATGGCAGTGACGCGTGAATATTATGGGAACGTTCATATCCCTCGCAATGGAGTAGAAATCATACAGTTTCTCTATCAACACGTATGCGGATGGAAGATGGGCATGAAAACGTAACTCCATAAAAAACCTCTGAAGGTCTATGGCTAAAATGGCAATTCTTCCAGTGCTCATCTCTGCCCATCTCTTCTCGCTGAAATATTTCTCTCGCATTTTCTCAATGAAATCATCTGTGAGATACATCTCTTTCCGCATTGAAAGGTGTAATGAGCATTAT
>WALG01000013.1 GCA_015522955.1 DHVE2 group archaeon | reverse complement strand
GCTCAGTGGAGAGGACTCCTTTAATATCTGTAATCAGAGGTGTAATATCGCCGGAGGAAAACAGGATAATACGTCCATCTAAATACTCCACAACACAGTCCATATGATTCTGGATACAGCGTCTTAAAATCGCCCTACGCAGTTCCTGCACTCTTTTTTCAGGATTGCGCGGAAGTTTTGTGCGGATAACATAACCTTTCATTTCTTATCCCCTGGTATATAGGCAATAGCACTTATCTCCACACGGGCATTCTTGGGGAGATGGGGAGATTCCACGGTTACCCTTGCAGGTCGCGTATTCTCAAAAAATTCTGCGTAAACTTTATTCATCTCTGAAAAGTCACGGATATCGCTAAGATATACAGTCACATATACACAGCGGCCATGATTGATAGGCATGCCGCAGATGGGAATATCGCTAAGATATACAGTCACATATACTATGCTTTTTAAGTTACCCCCCGCTGTCTCAACTATGGCAATGAGATTTTTTATGGCCTGTTTAGTTTGCTTCCCTATACTCTCCTCAAAACTTCCAGTCTCCGGATCAGTTCCCAGTTGGCCAGAAATAAATAGATAATCTCCGGCCTTGACTGCCTGACTATATGGACCCACAGGCTCAGGTGCCTTTTTAGTTAATATATGATGTATCATATACCTCTATCGTTTTCTCCATTTTTATTTTTTCCGTAAATTGCGGAGTTCAAAAAAATTTAATAAGAACAATGCATTTCTCTATTCCTCAGATGAATCTCTCAAGTCTTCAGATTATAACCTCTGGGCAGGGAAGTATCTATATCACAGTAGCCTTAATTATGATTCTAGGCCTTGTATTTGGCTATCTTTTCAAGAAGGTTCGCTTAACCGAGGTGCTCGCATATCTCTTTGCAGGGCTCCTTGTTATGGTCATGGGATTTCATGCCCCTCCGGCATTTTTCAATGTTACCACAGGAGTAACTCTAGCCCTTGTAGGCTACATTGTGGGATTGAGTTTCTCTTATACATTCCTTAAAAAAATGGGGAAGAAGGTTCTCATCATACTTATTGTAGAAGTGCTTGTAACCTCCTTCACTGTTCTTCTGTTCATCTATGCATACACCGGTGACCTTGCCCTTGCAGTTCTCCTTGCTTCACTGGCTCCAGCGACCGCACCGGCGGGCACCATTGCAGTTTTTCGCTCTCTCTCATCACATGGCATTCTAACAGATGTTGCCACCGCAGTGGTGGGTCTCGACGATGCTGCAGGCATAATAATGTATGTGGTAGGCATTATCTGGACCAAGAGCCTTCTGGGATACCATGTCACTGTGGGTGTCTCCATAATGCATGCTATATGGGAAATCTTCGGTGCATTTATGCTGGGAGGTGCCCTTGGTTTAGGAATGAGTTATGTGGGTAAGCGCATAAATCTCACCCCAGACCATGAACTGGTTGTAGGCATCGCTGTTGCTCTTCTTGGCTGGGGACTTGCCTATGTGATTGGAGTATCCAATATTCTAACTGCCATGGCCATTGGTATGACCACGATAAACGTGCATCGAGAAATGGGATTAAGCAGTTATCGAAGCATTGATACCATAATGACCCCGGTGTACATACTCTTCTTTGGTGCCATAGGAATGGAGATAAATTTCCAGTTGTTAGAGGCAATGTGGGTAGTGGCTATTGTTTATTGTCTTGGCCGAACCGTTGGCAAGATTCTTGGCTGCGGGTTTGGCTCTCTGCTTGCAAAAGCGGAGAAAAAGTTACAGAAATACCTGGGCATCGCGCTGCTAAATCAGGCTGGTGTGGCAGTAGGTCTCGCTGCCCATGCCGCTCAGGAAGTTTCTGCAAGCCATCTTGGTCCCATTATAATCACGCTTATTGCGGTAACTACGGCCATATTTCAACTGGTATCACCGCTGGGTACGCAGTACGCGGTAAAGAAAGCCAAAGAGGCTTACACTTGACACATTCCAAAATTTATTTTAATACTTAGTATATACACATCATATGGATGAATTGATGAGAAAGATTGAGGCTGTGCTTTTCTCCTCTGAAAATCCCCTTCGAGTGGGTGAGATCGCTGCAATTATTGATGAAGATGCAAGAGCGGTTAGCAGGGCTATGAAGAAATTGAGGGAGGAGTACGATGCGCGGGAGGGGGCTATAGAGATTGCCCGTATAGGTAACAGATATGTTATGCAATTGAGAGACGATTATGTGGAATATGGCTACAGGATGGGAAAGAGAGAGATGAGCGATGATGTTCTTAAAACCCTCGCTATAATTGCCTACTATCAGCCTATAACTCAGAGCAAACTGCGAGAGATTCGCGGCTCACGAGTTTATGAGCAGGTAGAAGAACTAAAAAAGAGGGGTTTTGTGTATGCAAAAAAATCAGGACGCACCATAGTTTTGAGAACCACAAAAAGATTTAATGATTATTTTGGTATAGACGCATCTAACGTCGAGGATGTTAAAAGATTTCTGGAAGAAAAGATGGGAGGTGAGAATAATGAATAAGGTCCTTTTAATAGGCTCTGGAGGTAGAGAGCATGCCATAGGTGATGCTTTGAAGAAGAGCGGTGCAAAGATTTATGCTGTAATGCCCCACAAGAATCCTGGTATTGCAAAACTCTCGGAGGATTACGTTGTGGGCCCCTTATCGATTGCATTTATACGTAATCTAGACTGGGTCAAGTTCAAAAGAGTGGACATGGCTGTGGTTGGTCCTGAGGACCCGCTCATTGAGGGTGTGGCCGATATGCTTGAGGGAAAAGGTATTCCTGTAGTGGGTCCCAGAAAGAACGCAGCAATAATTGAAGGGTCGAAGGAATTTATGCGAGATTTAATGAAGAGGCATGGCATAGACGGTTTCGTAGATTACTATGTTTTTGACTCCCCTCAAAAGGTCGAGGAGTTTTTAAAGGATTATGATAAACCCTTTGTGATAAAACCGGTGGGCGTGACCGGTGGAAAGGGTGTTCAGGTTATGGGAGATCATTTCTCCACTAAAGAGGAGGGTATAAAATATGCAAAGAGAGTAATTGAAGAAAAAATTGGTGGTGTCGGAAGAGTCATAATAGAAGAAAAAATGATTGGTGAGGAGTACACACTTCAGGTTTTCGCCGATGGGAAGAACCTCAGAGGTATGCCCCTTGTACAGGATTTCAAGCGTGCCTATGAAGGTGACAGAGGCCCAAATACAGGGGGTATGGGTTCCTACAGCATGGAGAACCACCTGCTTCCATTCGTAGACAAGGAAGAGTATGCAAGGTCCATAAAGATTCTTGAGGATATCATTGCAGCCATGAGGAAAGAGGGGCGTGAATATAAAGGTATAATGTATGGCCAGTTTATGCTGACTCCAGAGGGCCCAAAAATAATTGAGATCAACTGCAGATTTGGAGACCCGGAGGCAATGAATGTGCTTCCAATACTGAAAACCAACTTTTTAGATATCGCTTGGAGCATAGTGGATGGCAAAATTATTCCGGTGGAATTCGAGCACAGGGCCACAGTGGTGAAATACGTGGTTCCAGAGGGTTATGGCACAGCGCCCTTGGCAAATCAGATGATAAAGGTAAATGAAGAGAGGATAAAAAGAGAGGGTGCACTGCTCTTCTATGCCTCTGTGGATGAACGCGAGAATGTAATTTATACAACCCGCTCAAGGTCCCTGGCTGTTGTGGGTATTGCTGATACCCTGAATAGCGCGGAGAATATCGCCGAGAGAGCATTGAAGCATGTTAGCGGAAAAATATATATGAGGCACGACATAGGAAAGAGGGAAATGATTGAAGCAAAGATACGCAAAATGAGGAAATTAAAAAGTCAATAATTCTCATAAATTTCCCACAATTTTTTAACAGGCTCCTCAGAGATATCGACCCTGAGATTCAGGGTAATATCACATGGCTCATCTTTTCCTGCTATAAGAACAGCCGCGCTTCTATCTCCCCTTGCATCTCCGCCTGCATTATGCGCTGCAGTCAGAGCATTGAGAATACGATTTGCCATATCTCCTTCAGTTCCTACACCCCAGCACAGAGCATCCACCACTTCTCTTCCCCTGAGAAGATTCCCCAAACATAGGATATTCCTGCCTTTTAAATAGTAGCCGGGACCGGGAGTTTCTGTACCTGTAAATACGGCTATGTTACCACGGGCATCCATTACCCCAACCTGTCTTCTCTCCCTCAGGGGATCCTGCGACATTGCGACACTCAAGGCCTTTTCAGAATCATAACTTTTCAACAGATTAAGAATTATTGGCCCAAGATTTACGTTTGTGTAACCTTGGGTTGCAACACCCCCAATGCCGTATTTTACCCAGGGCACCCGCGCACCAACTGCGATACTACCACTTACCACTCCGATACCTATTTTCTTCCCCTCTCTAAGGATTATGCTGTAAGTCATTTAAACCCCTCAGAGATAGAGTTATTTCACCCAGTTTGAGATTTTTCACTTCCTCCTCTGTCAATTTTCTTTTCCTTACATGCTCTCCAATTATTGCACTGTTTCCTAGGGGGTCCTCCAGAATTACTGTAACTCTCTCTCTCCCATGACGAATATAACCAATTTTCCTCAGCACTTCACGTATCTCTTCTAATTTCTCCGGAGTATCGTGCATAAGTTGCACAAGGATATCCACAAATCTGTTAAGCAAACCCTCAACATTTGTTATGAACGCCTCCGACAGCGGGCCCGGTTCCAGTTTTGCACCTATCTCAGGTATAGTTATGGTCCCCGAAGTTGAACGAATTACCTTGGCACTTAAATCTCGCTCACTTTCAATGCTAATTTCGTAACGCATGGGGTCGTGAATATCCAGCATCATAATATCTGCATGGCGAAAACCGCAGTGAGGACAAATGATGGTGGTTTGAAGACAGTTACCAAAATGGGGAATTTTAAGTTCCTCCGCACGATATATAAGTCCCCTTTTTCCACATACTGGGCAAGGGGAGTCTAACACTGTCTCAGCCATTGGGCCAGTTCCCCCCTGATAATATACTGAATTTTTTCCGTCTCCCCGATTCCCGAAACACCCGTGAGGAATAGCGCTATTTTCAACTCTTCAATAACATTCTCCAAAAACTTGCGAGTTTGCTCATATGAATGCATGGCATATTTCAATACAGGACGAGCCAAGCCCACAACATTTGCCCCCAGCGCTAATGCCCTGGCTGCATGGAGACCATTCCTTATGCCCCCACTCCCGATGAGTGGCAGACCAAGGTCTTTTAACTGCAGTAACGAATAAGGTGCAGGGAGCCCCCAGTTCCAGAAAAGTTTTCCATGCTTACCGCCTCGATAGTATTCCACCGCTGCAAAACTTGTACCACTAACACCGCTCACATCAATGGCAATAAAGCCTGCGTTTTTGAAAAACTCACCAGCATTTCTGCTTATTCCCGCACCGGTTTCCTTACCTATTAGGGGATAATGCGGTGCCAGTTCTCTAAGTTTTTCCCTGAGTGTACCTACACGGGTATCCCCTTCAGGTTGTATGGATTCCTGAAGATAATTAAAATGTATCTCCAGAGCATGGGCATTTATCATCTCCATAGCCCTCTCAATCTCCTCCGCCCCATAATTCTCGGCAAACTGCGGTGCCCCCAAGTTCCCCAATCTGAGAGGTACCTCATATTTTGTTATGATAGAATATGTTTCCTCCATCTCAGAATTCTCTATGGCTGCTCTCTGAGAGCCCACTGCCATCCCTATGCCCAGAGCCTCGCATGCTCTCGCTATATTCTCATTAACTTCTTTTGCCACAGGGTGTCCTCCAGTCATGGCATCCACAATTATCGGAGCCTTCAGTGTAACACCCAGGAATTCTGTGCGCAGATTTATGTCCTCAAGATCTGCTCTGGGTATAGTCTCATGTTTGAGAGTTATATCCTCCCAGTAATTGTGGGAGGTTTCCACATCTGTCTCTGCACATATTTTAAGGTGTTCTAATTTTCTGTTCTCTATCATTTCACCACCGTTCCCACAAATTTTTTTCCTTCCATGAGATTCTTTATTCTCTCAGGATGAAAACCATTTAGTACATAAACCTCACTATATTTTGCTATTTTTCGCATCATCCCAATTTTATATTCCATGCCTCCGGTCACATCGGGAACCTCAAGCGATGTTTGGAGCATCGTCTCTTCATCCACTACAGGGATTAAGGTGGCCCCATCCAGAGAAGGAGGTCTATCGTATATTCCATCCACATCTGTGAGGAATATGGTCTTTTCAGGTCTGAATCTACGGGCAAGTTGCAGCATGAGATAATCTCCTGAGCAAATATCAAAGCCTTTCTCCTCGTGAAATATTATGTCCCCATAAGTGAGGGGTACCAGTTCATAAGAGAGACTTTCCTCAAAGATACGCATATTCATCTCCCCACCCATTACGTGGTATGCATGGGGTGGAAAGGACACCGCTGGAATATCATTTTCAAGAAGAATATCAAGAATTCTCAGATTCAGGTCCATCATATCTCTGCCTATTTTGGCAAAGCCTTCGGTTTTCCATGGTTTATATCCTTCGGTTATTCGATGTTTCCTCGCTAATATATGGCCAAACGAGCCTCCGCCATGGACTATAATAAGATCTCTCTTTGGAAGATTACTTGCTATACTTTCCACTGCAGCATAACGGAATTCTCGATAATTAGCCTTGTTAGATATCACACTGCCTCCAAGTTTAATCAGGAGCATTAAATAAAGATGACACTACAGGTTAAATAATTTTCCGATGGATACTTTATTGTATAAATCCAGAAAAAGAAAAAGAGAGATTAAGGCACATACACAGAGAGAGTATATACCTGCACTGTGCCGTCCCAGCGATGGATATAGAGCACAATCTCATGCTCCCCGCTGTCAAAATTCACCACTGGCTTCTCTCCAAACACATATTGCCCATCCATGTACCACGTTATGCTGCATATGCCACTGTAATTCTGGAGCAATGGAAGCAGAACATAGTTCACTCCTGCAGAGAGATTATCCTGCAACTCAGCCTCTGCAATATTCACCTCGTCCGCTCTTGCTATTCCTATGCCTTTTCCTATTATATTGTGGTTGAAATAGAATCCATAGACTGCGAGGAGATATAACCCATCTCCTTTGCCATCAAAACTCATTCTCACCAAATCTCCCGGATTTAAGCGAAGATAGTTGCCATCCCTCTCGCTTATATTCTCGTATCCGTAACTCGCATTTTCAAGTTTCACTCTCTTAAGCGTTGCCAATCTGTAATCATGTGCCACCCCTATGAAATCTATGCCATTGCGGTTTTGCATCTCAAATCTTAACTCTATCTTATCTCCCAGCAAGAGATGCAGCAGATCCAGATTCACCACATTGGTATGCAGATTATGCCTGACTTTTATCTCTCCTAATTTTATCCATTCATTGCTCACGTTGGCGTATACCCATATGGTGGAATAGGTCATACGCAAATTCCACGACTCTTGAGGATTATCTATTCCCCGTATAATAAGTAAATTCTCGCTGCTCAGATTCAGTGTGATATCCACATAATCTCCCTTATTGCCTACCCAGTAATTGCCATCCTCCTCGCCAATTAGCGAGGTAACATTCTCGCCACGATTATCCGTGGCTATTCCACTCTCTACATCCCTGTACGCGTAAACCATGCCACTATAACTCTCCGCCACCTGATAACCCTCTGGAGGTACAACTTTGTACAACCTTACTGCATCTATGTAATCTACATCCTCTCCCGGTTCTCCTATGCCTATCGTTACCCTCTCATTATTTTCTGTGGCATTGAACAGATAGTAATCTCCCATCTCAAGGAATGGCCTCGTTGCGTTCTCAGCCCACACAAGCACATTGTTCTCCTC
>WALG01000012.1 GCA_015522955.1 DHVE2 group archaeon | reverse complement strand
GTATATACTCCTACAGGGCATATGGGGTAGGAAGCAGAGAAATTGTGGAGCCCAATGTTGGTGCTATAGAACTATTGTTTTCTCAACTTTCAAAGATACCTCATCAGGTACTGCATGTGGACAATGCTAATCCAGCGGTAATTGCGGAATACCCGGAAAAGGCAGAAAAAATAACTGAAATACTGGTGAAATACACCACGCCTGGTAATGTGGTTGCATTTGGAATGGAATCTGCCGACCCTGAAGTGATAAAAGCAAATAATCTCAATGCCACACCCGAACAGGTTATGGAAGCGGTGAGAATAGTAAATGAGATAGGAGGTGAAAGAGGGGAAAATGGAATGCCCTACCTCCTTCCTGGATTAAACTTTATTTGTGGTCTCCGGGGAGAGAGAAAAGAAACCTACGCCCTTAATTTTAAATTTTTGCAGAAGGTCATATCTCGAGGATATCTTCTGCGGAGGATAAATATAAGACATGTTTTGCCACTGCGTGGAAAATTTCGAATGAAATACAAGCATGAATGCTGGAAATTTCGTGAGAATGTGAGAGAGAAGATAGACGCCCCCATGCTCCAGAAACTTGTTCCTCGAGGCACTGTGCTGAGAGATGTATACCTTGAACTCAAGCATGGTAACTATACTTTTGGGAGGCAGATAGGTAGTTATCCTCTGATTGTGGTGTTGCCATACTCCTCACCAACTGGAAAATTTGTGAATGTTAAAATCATCGGTTATGGAAAGAGGAGTGTAACGGCGGTGGAGTACCCTTTAGATATAAACGCTACATCATTTTCAGTGCTCAAGAGTTTGCCAGGTATCGGGGAAAAGAAGGCCGCTCGCATAGTCCGAGAGAGGCCATTCAGCGATCTCAAAGAGGTTGAGAAAATATTGGGAGAGAGTATAGAATATTTTTTGAAAATTGAGGATTAAGCAGGGGCAAAAATTCATACGTAATAAAGAAATATTTTTGTAGTGGAAAAACATACGCTTTTAGGAGGCCACCGTAGCTCAGCCGGTGGAGCGCCACCTTGGTAAGGTGGAGGTCCCGGGTTCGAATCCCGGCGGTGGCTCTGATACTTATGTTTAAAACTAAAAAAGAGAAGGAGGCTATCGAGAATTATAAGAAGCATCTCTCCATTGCATTGGAAAGTATGAATCTTTTCATTGAGCAAGTATCATCCCTGCTGGCTGGGAACTGGAATAGAATCTTGGAAATTGAGCGGGTAATATACAGAAAAGAGAGAGAAGGGGACGAACTTCGTAGAAGAAACGAATATCTCTTTTCAGAAGGCCTTATGTTCCCTGCAGACAGGATGATTCTAATTAACTTATCGGAAGAGATTGATAAACTCATTGATAAAATTCAGCAGGTGAGCCGAATTCTCGTATTGCGCAAACCCTCTAAGGAAGCAATAGAATTCCTCAGCGAAGCGGGAATAATGGAGTATCTTGAAACCACTCGAAAGAGTGTGGTAACTCTATCCGAAGCCATAGTGGCGCTCCTCGAAGGAGAAGGAGATGTGATTAAAAAAGCCCACGCCGTGGAAACCTACGAAAGCGAAGCGGATGAGATAAAAATAGAGATGCTGAAAAAACTCTACAGCGAGGAAAATCAACTGGATATACTCTCACTATTACAGATAGAGAAACTCATCCTGTGGATAGATGGAATAAGTGATAAGGCCGAGGACGCATCGGATGTGATTGTGCTAATCACGGCAAAGATGAGACCTTGAGTATAAGAAGTGTAAGCAACAGAGAAATAATAGGGGCTGCAATCCATGAAATCCCAAGTTCCATGAGCAGTTTTTTATTCATCTCTCTGTAACCTTTTATGAGGCCAGTTCCAATAATGCCTCCTATAATTGTCTGCGTAACGGATACTGGAAAATGCATCTGTGTGAAAATTTCAACCACAATCGCTCCGGCAATCTGCGCCGAGAAAGCCCGGGGAGGGTCAAGGCGAATTATTCTTTTTCCTGCAGTTCTGACTGTTCTCTTTCCCAGAAAATATACCCCCAGAATGCTTGAAATGGCCACAAGAGCAAGTGAGAGTGGTGAAGGATTCATAGATGCCACAAGACCCAATGTATTGGCTCCCAGTGTGTAGGAAATGAAGGCACATCCAAGAAGTAAGGAGAGGGTATAGAATCTGCTGATGAATAGGAATCCCATATGAGGTGCGAAGTGGGATAGAAGAGCATAGAAAAAATATGCCAGGCCCATGGAAAATAGGAATGTAAGAATCCAAGAGATGCCAACCAAACTCACAAAGGAAAGGTTTATGAAGAGTCCGGTGGCGATACCAACACCTACTATTGAACCAACCATAATTTGAGAGGATGAAAGGGGAATCGAAAGCAAGGTAAATAAGAGCATAAGAATTGCAGTGGTTAAAAGTACCATCAGAGCCATACTCAGGGTAAGCGGGGATTCCACTATACCTCCACCTATGGCATTGCCCATCTTCCATCCCTCAAGCACAGTTCCTAAGGCTATGAAAAATCCTGAATAAAGAGCAGCGGTGGTGTATCTTGTCATTCTGGAGCCATAAAGAGTTCCCACACTATTGGCAGAGTTGTTAGCGGAGATAATAAAACTGAGCACCGCTGCCAAGATGAGGTATACATATTCCAGCACCTGAAAAAGGAAGGTATTTTAATATTTTAAATTTCCCTAAATGGCGTGTGATTATCTCTTCTCAAACTTTTCCAGGGCACGGGCTAACTCGCGATGTTCCTTTGCATATTCCTCCAAAGGGATATTATTCATGGCTGCCTCAAGCGCCTGACGCATTGCCATGGCACCGCTGTATGTTCCATCAGGATGTCCATGTACCCCACCTCCAGCCTGTATTACTATGTCTTTACCCAAGATATCAAGCACCGCCGGTATGTGCCCAGGATGAAGGCCACCAGAGGCTACGGCGAGCACAGGTTTTATGTCATACCAAATCTGAGTAAATCTGTCTCCCCTGGCCTCAACGCTTCTCGCCTGGATTTCCTCTCTTATTCCAGCCACTTCCTCGCGAGAACCCTCCATTTTGCCCACGGCGGTTCCTATGTGCAGGTTATCCACGCCGAGAATTCTATAGATTTTTGCCAAAGTGCGCATGTTAATTCCGTGACGTGGGTTACGGGTTATGGCAGCATGCATTGCTCTATGTGCGTGAATCGCCATTTTGAAACCCTCCTCACGAAAACTTTGAACGGCGGAGAATCCGGCGATAACGACATCTATCATCACAAACTCGTTTCCCATATCCTGCACAAGTTCAGCACGGCGGAGCATTTCTCTATATGGTGCGGTGATATTTACAAGATAAATTTTCTTCTCCCCCGTTTCCTCCTGAGCACGGTCCTTCATCTCGAGCGTCTGGCACAATCTTTCCTCAAAGGGATTGAAATCCTGAGAGGAAAGATTCTCATCATCTTTTACTATATCAAGGCCTCCACACCATGCCTGGTAGGCAACCTCCGCGTGCATCTTGGTAGGCAGACCTATTTTTGGCTTTATTATAGTACCCAGAAATGGGCGCTCCTTCACATGGGTCATCTCTCTCACACCCTCCACACCATATTTGGGGCCTGGATATGCCCTTAAAATATCTTTGGGAAATCGAATGTCCAGAATTCTTAAGTTTTCTATGCTCTTCATACCGAATATATTACCCGCCACGCTTGCAAGTATTGCAGGCATGTTTTCTATCTCAAACAGTTTTATAGGATAGGCAATATCCACGAGCCCCGAGGGCTTTATGCTGTAAACTCTGGCTCTGAGTTTTTCCCAGACCTCGGGCAAAAGGGTTTTAAGCGTGGTCCATGTGCCTATGGAGGATTCCTCTGCAATTTTGTCTGCGGCATATCGCAGATCCTTACCTTTCTCAAACTCAACATAAAATTTCACGAGAAGGTCACTATCTCGAGGTTCATAATCTAAATCTATATAGGACATAGGCATAATATACTGTTCATTTCTAAAATACTTTACCCTGCGAAAAGAGTAAATATAGGTGACCCGTTAAAGCAGGGATGAGAACCGTGTGCGGTGTGGACGAAGCGGGTCGAGGACCTGTGATAGGCCCCATGGTCATTGCTGGGATATGCGCATCCTTAAATTTGTTGGAAGAAATAGGGGTCAAAGATTCTAAGAAATTAAGCCCGGGTAGAAGAGAGAAACTGGCTAAAGAGATAAGAAAAATCGCTCACAGAATTGAAATTCGGGTGGTGGAACCGGAAAAAATAGACTCCCTCAGGATGGAAATGACCCTTAATGAGATAGAGGTACTCTTCTTTGCCGAGATTATTGATGCGCTGGATTGCAAAGAGGTCTATGTGGATGCAGCAGATGTAAATGAGTCAAGGTTTGCAGAAAATATAAAATCTCATCTTAAAAGAGAGGTAAAAATCATTTCTAGGCATAAGGCAGATGAAATTTATCCCGCCGTAAGTGCTGCTTCCATAATAGCAAAGGTTGAGAGAGACCGCAGAATTGCGGATATTGCCAGAGAGATAGGAGATTTCGGTTCAGGATATCCTGCAGATCCACGTACAACGCAAATCCTCAAGGACTATTTGCAGAAACATGGGACACTTCCGCCACATGTAAGGAAATCCTGGAAGAGTGTGAAAAAATTATTAATGGAAATGAGCCAGAGCAATCTGGATGCGTTTTAGGTGCGCAGGTATTAAATAAATGCTCTGCGATGAATGTATCATGAATAACAAAACTGTGCTGGTTATTGCTGTGATTCTTGCCTTTGCAACGGGTGCCATTTCGACTCAGATGATTTATTCAAGTATTCAGGAAACTCCAAAAATAATCTATGCAAATGGGACAAAGATTATGATGCTAAATGATGAGAGTTACTACCCCGAGGTCATAAAGCGATTAAATGAGGCAAACAAAAGCATTCACATGGTGATGTATGAGATTAAATGGTATGGTAACCCAGAGAATGATACTCACTGGGTGTCTACATTGGCTCTATCATTAGTGCATGCCCGGGAGAGAGGGGTAGATGTGAAAATAATTCTCGAGGATGGACATGGTTACGATTACACCTCAGAGAATATCGTGGAATATGCGCAGAACTGGAGCAAATACTTTCAAAGACATGGGATTGAGGTACGTCTTGACTCACCCACAAAAACAACTCACGATAAACTCATAATAATCGATGGAGTAACTGTAATTCTGGGTTCCACTAACTGGAGCACCGCCGCTCTGAAATATAATCATGAAGCAAATGTTCTAATTCAGGGAAGGACGGTGGCTCAGGAGTACGAGGAATACTTTGAATCATTATGGCAGGGTTTATAGCCGTTTATTAATTGTGCTTATCTATACTATATATTAT
>WALG01000011.1 GCA_015522955.1 DHVE2 group archaeon | reverse complement strand
TCCTCTTTTTTACCGAAAATTTCCTCCTGAAGCATCGAGTTTCGGGGTATGACCATAACGCATTTTATTCTCTCATCTCTCTCCTTCAGATATTTTGCAATTCCATAGAAGGTACCGCCGGTGCCGACGCCCATCACAAAGGCATTTAATTTTGGTACTTGTCTGAGCAGTTCCGGTGCAGTGGTCTCATAATGCGCCCTGAAATTTGCAGGATTTTTAGTCTGGGCAAGATAGATACCATGGCATTCTCTGGCAATACTCTCTGCATATTGGTATCCATCGATGTCTGATGGAATACGTATTACCTTACCCCCCAGCAGTTTTATGATTCTTTCCTTTTGAGGGGTCACATTTTCAGGTAAAATTATTATAGGTCTGTATCCCAGACTCCTTGCAATCCAGGTCACAGCGATACCGGTGTTACCGGATGTGTATTCCACCACACATGAACCTTTTTTTAATCCTTTTTTCTCTGCATCTTTTATCATACTAAGAGCGATTCTGTCTTTATGGCTTCCAGAAGGATTCATATACTCAAGTTTCAAAAACATACCATCCATATTAACGGTAGGGGTGTTTCCAATTGTGTCTATCATATTCATATTTCTCACCCAAATATCCTATCAACAAACCAATTTGCATCGAACTTGATAATGTCATCATACTCCTGTCCGGTGCCCAGAAATATTACGGGCTTCTTAATTTCGTATGCTATGCTCAACGCAGCGCCTCCCTTGGCATCGGCATCAATCTTGGTAAGAATAACGGCATCGATTCCCACAGATTCATCAAACTGTCTGGCCTGCTCTATGGCGTCATTGCCAGCAAGAGCATCGCCCACGAAAATTATAAGTTGTGGTTTTGCAACTCTCTTGATTTTTTTCATCTCATCCATCAAGTTGCGGTTTGTTTGCATTCTTCCGGCAGTGTCAATAAGCACAAAATCCTTCTTTCTCGCTTTTGCATGCTCTATGGCATCGTAACAGACCGCTGCAGGGTCTCCACCAGACTGGTGCCTTATTACTCTCACACCAAGTTTTTTCCCATGCTCCTCCAGTTGTTCTATTGCTCCCGCTCTGAACGTATCTGCTGCTGCAAGAACTACCGTGTGGCCTCGCTCCATAAGATATTTTGCCATCTTGGCAATCACTGTTGTCTTGCCTGTACCATTTACTCCCACGAACATCAGTACTGTGGGCCGGGGTGCATTCTCTACAAATTTGTCAAAATCAAAATCATTTGAAAGGACATCCTTTATGGATTTTTTAAGTGTATTCTCTACAATGGCACCGGGGTCAGCTTTTATTTTTAATTTCTTGCCTACAAGGACATTTTTCAAATCGTTTTTTATCTTCTCAATAACTTCCACAGCAACGTCGGATTCCATTAAAGCAATTTCTATCTCCCATAGGAAATCTTCCAGTCTCTCTTCCGTTATCTTCTTTCCTATGCCTGTGGTGAATGCCTCCTCGCTTTCTAAAGTTTCTGCTTTTTTCCTTATTCCCTTAAGTTTTTCTCTAAGGGCCCTGAACATTTCCTCTCTCCTCTAGGTATTTTTGGTAATCCTTCTCGACTCTCTCACTAAGTGCCGCATAGGTGCCCTGGAGTTTCTTCATGTCCTCGGTGAGTTTTGTAAGTAAAGATTCGAAACTTTGGCGGCGGGATTTTAGATTCTCAATAATTTTCTCCAATGGCAATTCCACAAAGAGATCATTGCCTATGGAGAGCATACCTTTTCTCTCTCCCATGCGGGCAGATAGGAAGACGCCAGCACCTATGGGTACTCGCATCTCTTGGTTATCCATCTTTGTATAACCTTCAAGGGTTTCAATGGCCCTTGCATGCTCCTGAATGGATAGTTGCAACGCATCTATCTGCTTCTGAAGATTCTCAATCTGGACTTTTATGAGTTCCAGTGTTGCTATTCCCTGCTGCAGAGATTCCTCATTCATTTTTACCACTCATATGGTATTTTACCACAGGGTCATTAGACTCCTCGGGCTTTATCTCCTTTATTGCGGAGATTTTTATCAATCTTCTTTTTATGCCATAGGTGCTGCCTATTAAAGAATATACACGTTCTATGGCTGCTGCCTCATCATCAGCTACCGTGTCCTTGGTGAACTTGAACCAATCCTTGCCCTTCGGAGAGTAGAGTCCCGCAATGCGATACGCTTTCATTTAATCACCTCTTTTCCCCATATAGTCATCCTCTTTTAATAATTTGCGCTACAGATAATGAAATTCTACATTCTCAGATATATGCTCACGGATCTCGTTGAATACTTTTCTCTTGAGATAGTAACGACCTTGAGGTGTGTAAACGTTGAAACCGTCTTTGAATATTCCACGTACCTCCTGCACTTTTTTTATCTCGCTTATATTTAGAATTTCCTCTCTGGCATGGCGGTAGAGTCTGGGAACATAAACCGCTGAGGAATCATAGATTATGTACAAAGAGGTCCCAAGATGCAGGTATGTCACGCCTAAAAATATAAGAAATGCAAACAGGAGTAGAAGAAGTGCAGGCAACCATAGGTGAATGAAGAGATATACAAGCCCACCCAATAAAAGTAAAAAAGAGAGCATATAGCCAAAGATAACCACTATTAGTTTGAGTACCTTATTTCTGAG
>WALG01000010.1 GCA_015522955.1 DHVE2 group archaeon | reverse complement strand
TATATAGCGCCATATTATTTTAAACTCCATGGAGAAGTGGGAGTTCGGTGCTCTTTTATTTGATTCGATTGTAGCCACGTTTACTTTGGTTGTGTTTCTCTATGGCCCTCTCGGCGACCATGGATTTTTTATTATAAGTGCATATCTTACCTTTGCCCTTCTCCTGATATCTCTGGGCGTCACGCTTTATGCTCTTCTTAAAAATACGGGACTCAACTCTTCATTATATCCATTCTTTGCCGTCCTTTTGAGTGGTACTGTGGTAATATTCTTCAACTGGTTCTTAGGGGGGCTGATTGCCCTTGCATCTCTCTATTTGCTTTTTATAGTGAGAAGAGAGAAAACAGGAAAAAGCATAATTTTTGTACTGATTGGATTCTCGGTACTGGCTATACTCCCACCGTTGGAAGCGTTTCTTACTCTATTACAGAATTTCTGGGATTTTGTTATCATAGGTTTTTCCTTTGCTATTATTCTCTATGGTCTTTTAGTATCCTTTAAAACGATGAATCCTCGGGAATACATAGGATTGATTGTTCTGTCTCTATCTTTTCTGATTCTGGCCCCTGCCCATGAGGCCCTGGGTATTAGAAACAATGGTACCTATGGAATTTATGATACTAGCATAATAGTTCTATCTGCCATTGTCTTTTATCTATTCCTGATGGTTTATCTCACTCATGAGAGTAGGGTTGAGAGAATGTTACATGAAATACAGGATGGATACAGATACATAGAAGAGGGGAAATATAAGAAGGCAGAGGGTCATTTTCGAATTTTGAGGAGAAAATACAATCATCCTGAGATAATAAATGGTCTTGCGATAGCCCTTATGCGCCAGGGCAAATTCGGAGAAAGTGAAAAAATATTGAAGAAATTGATAAAAAGCAGCAACGATGAAGTATATCTGGCAAATCTTGGTAATCTTTACTATCGTGAAGGGCGATTAAAGGAAGCCATGCTCATTTATGGCAGGATTCTCCATAAGAACCCAAACTCATATAATGCACTTAACAATCTGGCCACCTGCTATATAGACATGGGTGAATACAAGAAGGCTGAAAAATTGCTTAAGAAGGCAATTAAAATCTCTCCTGAGAAGAATTATGCCAAAATTAACTATGAGAGATTGAAATCCCTTGAGTCAGAAGGGAGTTAATCCTTAGTGATACGGTACCATTTTAGAACCTTTCTGAACTGTATTATGAGGGTTTTTATTGTTATTTCTCCAAAGAGATTGTTATCTTTATCCACCACAGGTAATCTTCTAATCCTAAAGGATCTCATTTTCTCCAGGGCCTCCTCTACCATATCCTCAGGATGAGATACAATTAATTTTTTGCACATTATATCCTCAGCAGTTTTCACATTGCCAAGAAGAAGTGAGGTAAGATCTACGCCCCCTATCACATATGGCTGTATCCTTTTAGGAGCCATAACGTTGAGGAGATCCTTTTCAGTAATTACACCCACCAGTTTTTTACTTCCTTTTTTTTCCATTACCCATACGTGGCGTCTTGCAGTCATAATGGAGAATATTTCCTCTATTGGAGTGTCTTTGGAAACCATGGGAAGATCCCATATTTTCCTCTCCATTATGGATTTAATAGGCACTTTGTAAAAATGCTGGAGGACATACTGGATGTCTCTCTCATCTTTCTTCATACAGGTGAATCGCAGAAACAGTATTTAAAAACATCGTTCCACACGTATATATTTAAGCCCATCTGTGCCCATATTTTCCCACCATTGGTACAAATGCAACATCGCCCCAGATTCTCTTTCTCAGATTTCCATTTGAATCCTTTTCTACAACGTATAACTCCTGAAAAAATGTGCCACCCACAGGAATAACCATGATACCACCATTTTCAAGTTGTTCCACAAGCGGCTTGGGGATATCAGGTGCTCCACAGGTGACCATTATCCTTTGATAAGGTGCCTCTTTTGGAAATCCCCCGGAGCCGTCTCCAAAGAGAATGGTGATGCGATCCCTGTATGGACATTGCTTCATGTTTTCTTTGGCCATCTCATAGAGCGGGTATAGTCGTTCTATGGTAAAAACTCTGGCACCTAAGCAAGCAAGAAGACAAGCGTTGTATCCAGAGCCTGTGCCTATTTCCAGAACTTTGCTATTTTGCTCAATTTCTAAGAGATGTAGCATGATGGCCACCATGCTTGGGGCACTTATGGTTTGGGCATGTCCTATGGGTAGAGGGGTATCGAAATAGGCCTTTGAACGATACTTCTCGGGCACAAAATTTGCCCTATCCACCTGCAGAAAAGCATCTCTTATTTGCGGGTTTTTTATGTATCCTTGTGATTCCAGGAGGTGCACCATGCTACGGTTATCCATGGGTACCCATTAGTGGAACCATAATATTATTTTTCCGCATAGCAGCGGTGCGAAAAGATTATTACTCCCAATGCTATATAGAAAGGGATGTATCGTTTTGGACTGGCTGGAATACCGCTTTCGTGTAAAGGACGCACACTTAAGGATGCCATAGAGGATACTCATCGAATAGGGCTGCATGCCATGGAGATTCAATTTCTACGTGTGAATGTGCAAGAAAGAAATGTTGTGGACGAAGTAGGCTTGAAACCCAGAGAAGTGGAAAGTTCCCTGATTATCGAAGTTCTGCGTCCTGATGAAGAGGGTAACTATCAGCCTATCGGAATTGAAAAGTCTCTGGAAGAGGATGATATAGTTCTTGAGTTATTCTGGAATCTTGCTACCAGTTATTTGGAACTTCAGGTTCTCAAGGACCTAGCGAGGGAATTGGATGTTCAGTTATCCCTTCATACTCCCTACTATATGGATCTGGTGAGCAATGGTGAACTTACTGAAAACTCACTCAATTACATAATCTGGGGAGGAATTCTGGCCAACGAGGTGGGTGCAAAGTATGTTGTAAATCATGTGGGACTTTATGGAAATCTCACCAAGACTCAGGCAATGAAAAATGTGGTGGAGAATGTGAAATACCTCAAAAAGAGGTTCAGAGAACTTAAACTCAAACCCCAACTTGGATTTGAGGTCTCAGGGAAACAGGTAATATTCGGTTCGTTAGATGAGATTGTTACACTTTGTAAGAAGGTTAAGGGGGTACTTCCCATTGTGAATTTTGCACATATTCATGCGAGGAGCAATGGTGGACTGAAAGAGGCCAAGGATTTTGAAGAGGTATTTGATAAGATAAATCCCTTCTGGAAAGAGGAATACTACGTACATTTTGCTGGTGTGTTTTACGAGAATGGCAATGAAACAGCAATTACACCCATCAAGCGTGGGGATCTTAAATTTGAGACTCTTGCCTCAGTGATTCTGGAGAATGAGTACAACATTACGATAATCTCTTCCTCTCCTCTCTTGGAGCATGATGCGGTGTATATGCGTACGATTATGGAAAGAAATCTTCTTAGAAAACTCGTAAAAAAGAAGGGATGAGTATGTTTAAGGATGCTTACAGGTACATACTTAAGAATTCAGAAATGGCCCTTGATAAAATAGAATATTCCAAGGTGAGTGCGGCTACGGATATTATAAAGAATGCAAAGCAAATATTCGTCTATGGCTCCGGAAGGTCAGGTCTTGTGGGCAAATTCTTCGCCATGCGCCTTGTGCAATTAGGGCTTGTGGCCTATTTTGTGGGAGAAACCATAACACCTGTGGTAAACCCGGAGGATGTTGTGGTGCTCATTTCCAACACAGGCAAAACGAAATCCACACTTCTTGTGGAGAGCATCGCCAAAAAAATAGGGGCTAAGATAATTGCCATAACATCCCACGTAAAATCGCCTCTAGCGAAACATGCAGACCTTGTTTTTATAATAGAAAATCCAAATGGTAGAAAGGGTCTGGCACCTCTTGGTACGCTCTTTGAAATTTCCGCTGTGATATTTTTAGATTCTCTCATATCTGAGTTAATGGGGGTGCTGAATCAGAGTGAGGAAGATATGAGGAGGCGCCACGCCATATGGGTATAAAGATAGAGATCCAAACTGAGATATACCCCACAGAGGATGTGGAAAAAATCAAGAGAGCATTTCTACTTCTTTTTCCTGATGTGAAATTGAGTGTACTTCCAGGAAAACTTGTTGGTGAGGCGAGGAGCATGGAAGAGTTTGCCAAGGTTCTCAGAGAAGAGCGCATAAGAGATGCGGCTCGGGCGGTTTTTCTCTCCTCTCTTAAAAAATACGGCACCATTGAGTTTGAACTCAACAAACAGGCGGCAACGGTGGGTAAGGTAAGTTTCTCTGTGGGAAATGTGCCCCTCGGAAATATAAGGGTAAGGATTACCGGCGAATCTCTTGATTCTCTGATTGATTCTGTTGCTCCTGATACTCGGAAAGGTCAATAATTGTTCCACAATGCACGCATCTCAACTTATTTGGAGCCACGTACTGAAATTCCTGTCCACCGCAGTTGGGACATTTTATATTCACCCATGGAGTGCTCCACGGAGGCGGAGGTAGATTTACACGGGTTTTTGTATCTGCTGGTTCTATATTTTTTTTCTTAGGCGGTACAAAGAAATGATAAACTTTAATTGAATATGAAACTGTGTATATAGCGCCTACGGCAATGAAATAGAACATCAAAAGCCCGAGGGTTAACTGTAAAGCGCCCGAATGCATAGGTATTGCTATATAGTCATTCACAAAATGGAGCAGGATTGAAGCGTATATTCCATATTTTGCAAATAGAAATCCAAGAGCAAGCCCCCCTATAAATGCAGGTATCGCTTTCCATAATCCCCAGGCGGAAGTGTGTGCTATTCCAAATATGGCGGCTGAGAGTATTATGAATGCAACTTCTATGCCTCCTATGTTATCAAATCCCCCAAAAATCTTGAAAGGGGAGACGTTCTTACCGGAGAGGCGATACACCAGAAACACAGGGATACCAAGAAACAGAACACGGGTTATCAATTCCTCGTAAACCGCAGCATGAAGAAGTTCCAGCATCTGAGCGTAGAGAGGCATTTTTTTTATGGGAAGTACCTGAGGGTTTCCCCCAATGAGTGAAGCGAGAGAATAGATGAGAATACTCATGAAAATAGAGAGTGAGAAAAGTTCTACCATGTGTTGGAAACCATTCTCTCGGTATGCAAATGGCTTCTT
>WALG01000009.1 GCA_015522955.1 DHVE2 group archaeon | reverse complement strand
GAAGTAATACTCTTGGGATGTACCATCCAATTTGGATTTTACAAGGAACTCCAAAAGGAACTTGGTGTGCCTGTTATTGACGCAGTAATCGCTCCATTCAAATATGCTGAGTTTCTCGTAGAACTGCATAAGAAATTTGGTTGGATGCACAGCAAGATAGGTGGCTATGAAACGCCTCCCATAGAGGAAATGGATTCCTGGAATGTGTGGGATGAGTATAAGTTCGTGGAGAAAGATGTATGGAAATAGGTGAGGGTTATGGTAGAGATTTATAGAGTAAGTGAGGAAAAATGGAAGGAAACCATAGGAAATGCCAGTGTGGTTTTTCATAGGGAAAAGGTAGAAATGGGAATATTCGCTCTGAAACCTGGAGAGAGATCCCCCAAAGAAGGATTTAGTGTACACCCTATAAATGAGGAATACGCTTACATAGTTGAGGGTGAGATTGAATTCTGTACAGATAAAAAATGTTATCCTCTGAAAGAGGGAGACATGATGTATAATCCACCTGGAACTCCTCACTATACGATAAACAACAGCAAAAAAGTTGCAAAAATAATATGGGTGGTCTCTCCACCACTTTGATTTTTATTTTTCAATCATAGAGATGGCATGCTACAAAATGCCCGGGTTCTATCTCCTTCAACATAGGCTCTTTTTTATCGCACATTCCCTTGATAGCATATGGACATCTGGGATGGAATCTGCATCCCTTTGGTGGATGTATGGGACTTCCAATTTCACCCACCGATTCAATACCCTTAGGTTTTAGTTCTTCCTCTTCTTTAGTGAGTACAGGTACGGAGGAGAGAAGCATCTGAGTATAGGGATGCATGGGTTTTTGGAAGAATACTTCTGTGGGCGCAATTTCCACAATTTTTCCAAGGTACATTATGGCCACATGTGAAGATATGTTTCTCATAAGGCTCAAATCATGGGTGATGAACAGCGATGAGAGTTTGAATTTTTCTTGAATATCCAAGATAGCATTGATTATTTTAGCCTGTATAGAGACATCCAGTGCGGAGGTAGGCTCATCGAATATCACAAATGATGGATTGGTAGCAATCGCCCTAGCAATGGATACTGCCTGTTTCTCACCACCTCCAAGGTCTCCAGGTCTACGATACATATAATCCTCTGGGGGTAATTCCACAAGTTCTAGAAGTTTTGATACCTTCTCTTCCAATTCTTCTCTGGTCTCCACCATGCGATGGACCAAGAGCGGAAGACCTACAATATCCCTTATTATCTTTTTGGGATTAAGGGAACTGGCCGGGTCCTGAAATACCATCTGAATATCTCTCTTTATTTTCTTTGGCCTCTTTTCCAAAGGTACAGAAATATCCTTACCCTTGAAGATTATCTTACCGGCAGTGGGAGGAAATAATCCTACAACAACATGTCCTGTGGTACTCTTGCCAGAACCGGATTCTCCCACAAGACCCATAGTTGTTCCCTTGACTACCTCGAAACTTATATCATCCACAGCCTTTACCGTGCCATAGGAAGTTTGAAAGTATTTTTTGAGATTTCTAACTTCCAATATATATTCTCCCATCTTAATTACCTCCTGTAGTTATAACAGGCAACAAAGTGTTCATGCTCAACTTCTACTGGCTTTGGTAATTCTTTTTTACATACAGGCATCACAAAATCGCATCTGGGATGGAATCTGCATCCGCTCGGTGGTGAGAAGTAATTGGGGATCCTGCCTCTGATTCCCTTAGCAAACTTCTTTCCAGTTAATTTAGGCACGCATTCAAACAATTTTTGAGTATATGGATGGAGAGGATTCGAGAAAACCTTTCCTGCAGGACCCCATTCAACTATATTCCCCGCATATAGTACATAAACACGATCTACGTTCTCCTGTACAGCACCGAGGGCCTGGGAGACGAATATCCATCCAACATTACGTTCTCTCACCATCTTACCTAACAGTTTGAGTACCTGTGCCTTAATGGTGACATCAAGATTTGTTGTAGGTTCATCCGCAATTATCAACTCTCTCTCGCCTATCAGTGCCAGAGCAATGCATACTCTCTGCCTCATTCCACCGCTTAACTGAAAAGGATAGGAATCATATACCCTTTCCGGGTCAGGAAGTGCCGCATCTTTAAGCGCTTTCAGAGCCATTTCTTTAGCCTCATCACCTTCCAGTTTATAGGAATATTTTATTATATCCTCCATCAACTGCCCAACTTTGAAAAGAGGATTTAACGCTGATGTTGGATCCTGAAAGATCATACTTATTTTCTTCCTCCTGATTTCCAACAACTCTTTCTCGCTCATCTTCAGTACATCCTTTCCATTGTAAAGTATCTCTCCCTTTTTGATTATGGCATTTGAAGGAAGTATCCTGAGTATTGACTTCATTGTAGTCGTCTTACCGCTACCTGATTCGCCTATCACTCCGATTCTCTCACCCTTGTGAACCTCCAGGTGAACACCGTTGAGCACGTGGGATATACCCATATGCGTTTTGTAGCCAACGTGGAGATTTTTTATTTGCAGCAACATATTTTCATCCATTGTACTCACCCTTCAAATGCATCCTTTATACCATCTCCAAGAAGATTAAATCCTAAGATTATATAGGAGATGGCCAGTGCAGGAAACATACTTATCCACCAGTAATCAGGCAAAAATTTAGCACCATCGGAAACCATTGTGCCCAAGTCAGGCGTGGGTGGCTGTGCTCCAAGTCCCACAAAACTGAGGGAGGCACCTATAAGGATAACCCAGCCCACATCTAGGGTTATCTTGGTCAGCACTGCCCCTAAAGCGTTCGGAAAGATTTCCTTGAACATTATGTGCCAACTGCTGGCCCCTGTAACCTTTGCTGCATAAACAAAGTATTCTTCCTTTACAGAGGAGGTTATGTTATACGTAAGCCTTGTATACCATGGCCACCACATCAGGGATACAGCCATCATTGCATGAAACGCACTTGGAGTTGTGAGAGAGCATATGGACAGTGCAAGAACCAGTGGGGGCACCGCAATGAATATGTCTGCAAGAGCCATTATACTCTTGCCCAGTATACGCTCTCTATAATAACCCGCAATTAACCCGAGTATCACGCCAACAGGTACCACCAGAGTAAGTATCACAGCGGCCATCATAAGAGAGTATCGGAAACCAAATATTGTACGTGAGAATACATCCCTTCCAAATTCATCCGTGCCAAACAGATGCTGTAGACTCGGCGGTTTCATGGCATTGGAAAAATCTGTGTAAAAACCTGCATGTGAGGGATAGGGGGCAATCCAGGGTGCAAATACCGCCAAGACAATTGTGGAAAGAGAGACCACAAGACCTATGATAGAAAGAGGCGAGCGTCTGAATCTATACCATTTTTTTCTTAGTTCCATAGCAATTAGCAACTCTTTGACTCTGGTTTTAAAATTCATTCTGACCGCCTCCCTATTCTTGGATCAAGATATGCAACAACCACGTCTACAATGATATTGGCTATGATGAAAATAAGACCGATTACAAGAACCACAGCCACTATTCCATTGATATCCTTATTGAGCATAACCTCTATCCCATATCTTGAAAACCCCGGCCACTGAAATATCATCTCCACAAGAAATGCATTACCCAAAAGCGAGGCAATATCCATTCCCATAACAGTTACTGTGGGCACCAAGGAGGGCTTGAGAATATATTTAGAGAATATTGTTCTCTCGGGAATTCCATATCCTCGAACCAATGATACATGCTCCTTTTCTTTATTCTCCACCATTCCTGCACGCAGAATTCTAGCATCCTGAGCCATAGCCCCAAGAGAGAGAGCCAGTGCAGGAAGTATCATATGCCAGAGAATATCAAAAAATGTGTCAAATTGTCCTGCCAATAATGAATCTATTAGAGAGAATCCAGTTACCGAAGGTGGAGGTACAGTTCCATAACTGTACATTCCATGGGAAGGAAATAACGGTATCATTGCAGTAAATACAACCTGAAATATCAACGCCCATACAAAGGACGGCACAGAGATGCCGAGATATGCAAATATCCTCACTATGTTATCCGGCAGTTTGTAGGAGTATTTACCCGATATTATCCCAAGGAACAGTGCACCTAAAATTTCAAATAATGCAGCCATGGTTATTAACTCCAAGGATGCAGGAAGGTACTCAAGAACATCTTCAGTAACACTTCTTTTGGTATATATAGAATAACCAAGGTCTCCATGGAAAAGATCCACTAACCAGTAAATGTACTGTTCCCAGA
>WALG01000008.1 GCA_015522955.1 DHVE2 group archaeon | reverse complement strand
GGTTATATAGGTGATAAGATATTATAAGTTGGTGATGGGATGGGTGATGAATATCCATCGGCAGGATATGCACTTTTGCTGGTAGGTGGCATTCTGGAACTGGTGGTGGGGATTCCATTGATATTTCTGTATAGCTACGCAATGATAGTCTCATATACGGTCACGGATACTATGGGGCATATGACTACCCACTCAGCCACATCCCCGCTGGCTTGGGTGCTACTCTCCCTTTGCTTTGTCTGGTTCCTAACCTGGGGAATTCTAATGATCCTCGCAGCGAGATGGGTGAAAACTGGAGATGAGGCAAGAGTTCACAAGGGTGGAGTTCTGGGGCTCATTTCCTCAATCTTCGGCCTGAATATCTTAGGGTTCATTGGAGCAATTCTTGCCCTCGCTTGGAAGAAAAAGAAATTTCCACCGGCACCAAAGCCTCCTGTATGAAAAGTGCCTATTTTTTACACTCTTTTTTCGCAGAAGAAATGATAGGGACAGTATTTGCAATGCTCACCAATTCTGGGAGTGAATATGCCACCCTTCATCCTTTTTGTGGCGTTAATCGCATCCATTCTTAATTTCTCCAGTTCCTTTACAGAGAATTTAAAGTTTTTGCTCTCTCCGTCGTAGAGAGAGAGTAGTGTTGCCCTGGGAGCAACATACCTTTTGAGATAGAATAGGAGAGAATAGAATTTTATCTGCATATTATAGTTTTCAGATAATCTGCCTGTTTTGATTTCCACTATTTCATGATCCCCCAGCATATCCACTATTCCAAAGAGTTCCACACCACAGCAACGGTCTGCAAGCACAACCTCTTTTTGATAATTGCCATTCTGAAATTCAGGAGAGACTTTATGAATCACGTTGAGAATTCTCTCTATTTTTCCCACATACCACTCTTCGGGGAAACTAAGCACGAGTGTATGAGATAGCGAACGGTAATAATCCATCATCTCCTTCAAATCCTCAAATTCCTCAGGCATCTCCCTTGCATCCAGCAATGTTTTTCCCTGTTTTATCTCATCCCAGATTTCCTGTGGCTCTTTTCTCTCTGCAAAGATTCCCAGCGAATCGTAAAAATAAGAATGCATATATTTCCCTATTAGTAAATCGGCAAACTCCGGACCCCGGAGAGGATATTCTCGCTCCAGTTTGAATCTCAGGGGACAGGTTTTGTAAGTGGAATATGCAGAGTAACTCAGTCTCATGGTAGCACCTCGTACTCTCCTCCTAAAGAGATGCTTCTCTTAATCTCTTCCTGCAAAAATTTCCGGGTTTGGTAAAAAGCCTTCTTCAGGCTAAATCCGCGGGCAAGATAGGCAGTTAGTGCGGAGGAATAGGCACATCCCGTGCCATGAACCACTTTTCCCATATGCTCCATTCTCACATTCACAATTTCATCTCCAATGAGGTAATCCTCTCCCTCAAGATGTCCTCCCTTTATAATAACGCAGTTCCCCAATCTCTCTCTTATTTTTCTCCCTGCTTCTATTGCATTCTCTCCATTTCTTATCCCCACTCCTGAGATCCTTTCAGCCTCCGGCACGTTGGGTACCAGAATCTTTGCCCGTGCCATAAGTCCCTGGATATCTTCTATTTGGTTTATCGCCACTCCATTCTTTGCAGAGAGGAGCGGGTCAAAAACCACGTACCATCCTTGCTTTTCTATCTTTCTCTCCAGCAAACGTGCGATTTCCCCGCTTCCCACCATGCTTATTTTCACATATTTTATATTGCTCTCCGTAATTGCTGAAATCTGGCGTTCAACATCCTCCACACTCAAACTTCGATATCCTATAAACCCGTTAAGATTCTGGTAGGTTATCGCCGTGACCACAGCGAATCCATAAACTCCAAGTTTTCGAAATGTGAGAATATCACGCAGTACTCCTGCTCCGACGGTTGGGTCAAAGCCACCTATGGTTAGCACCCTCTGCATAATTGATAAGATGGAGATGAATATAAAAATGTATGGGCGAAGTATCTTGGATATTTCTGAATAGAAAAATCTTCCACAAAAGTTGTAAAATAGAAACCTTAAATACTGTACAGAGCATTTACCACGCATGCAAAAATCCAGATACTTGGGGGTATTCACCGATGGTAGGAATTTTTACACCCGCTCTGTGGTGGATGAGAGTGTATATGGGGAAAAAATCTTGAGGGAAAAGGGAAAGATATACAGAAGATGGGAACCGGCACGGAGCAAACTGGCGGCGGCAATGCATCTTGGCCTGGAGAATTTTCATTTTAAGGATGCCGGAATTCTCTATCTTGGAGCGGCTACTGGAACTACGGTGAGTCACGTTGCCGATATTGCAAAGGTGGTATGGGCCGTGGAAATTTCTCCCATCTCCATGAGTTCCCTAGTCTCTCTGGCCGAAAAAAGAGATAATATAATTCCCATCCTCGAAGATGCCAGATATCCCGAAAGATACGCACTTATGGTGGAGAAGCCCTATGTTATATATCAGGATATATCTCAGAGGGACCAGGTTCACATCTTTCTCAAGAACATGGAATATTTCTCTCCTAAATATGGTTATCTTATGCTCAAGACCCGTACTGTGGATGTGCGGAGAAGTGCAAAAGAGATAATGAAGGAAACTGCTAAAATTCTCCAGGAGAGTTACAGTATAGAGGAGATACTCAATCTTCAGAGATACCAGAAAGAGCATTATGCCTTTGTGGTGAGGAGATAAGTTATGCAAGTTCCAAAAACATCTGCCGAAAGCGGAAAATTAATAATGAACTTATACCATTTTTTATTCCCTATTTTGGGAGCGATACTTTTCATACTTTTTCTATATACTGTTTTTCCTGAGAATGTTTTCTGGAAAGTTGGTGGCATACTGCTTCTTTATCTTATTCCCCCTGCGGGTAAGGAGAGCATGGTGCCTGCACTGGTTTATCTCTTCCGAGATTCATATGGTATCTGGAGCATCCTTCTTGCCTCTCTTCTCATAAGTATGATTGATATCCTTGTATCATGG
>WALG01000007.1 GCA_015522955.1 DHVE2 group archaeon | reverse complement strand
TATTTATATAGTCTCAGTAGATATGCAGTATGGTGAGTTAATGAGGATTTATTCGAAGGTAGTTCTCCTGATTATAGGGATAGTGCTTTTGGCAGGTTTTGCATCCGCAGTGAGTTTTAATTTCACGGCCAGTGACAGGATAGGGGATGTGACAAACGCGGATTTTGACATAACAAAGTTCGGCGCAATTGACCATGGCGATACGGTAACTTTCTGGATGGAGGTTCGTGGAAAGATAAACACACACCCTGACGCCGGGTACATAAATGGCTATGAGATTTCTATTGAGGATATTTCCATGGTTGGAATGTGGATGAACACTGGTGGGAACACAGTAAGCATAGTGTATCTTGAGACAGATAATGGACAGTCAACACTATCTCCCGGAGAATATGAGATAAACGGAAACAAACTTTCATTTACAATTCAGAAAAGTCTATTGAATGATATAGGCTCTGATTATACAGTGGATGTTTACACGGCACATATAACAGGCAGTTCTCCTACCATTGCCACTCATCTGGATGAGGCCTACTACAGTCCGTCCAGTGGAGGTGGCAATGCAAGCGGAGGATACAATGGTAGTGAAGGAATTACCGGTATGGCACTATGGGGGCTCTCTGTGGCAGTGTGTTTGGGGATAAGCGTTGTATGGCTGGTTATATGGATTTTAATTGCCTACTGGGCCTATAAGGATGCTCAGAGAAGAGGCATGGACTCTCCAATTGTAGCATTTCTTCTGGTATTCTTCCTTAATATTCTTGGGCTTATAATCTACATTGTAATAAGGCCCAAGGAGAACAGGCCACAGTATCAGTTACCGCCACCACCGCCGCCAGAACAACCGCCACAATGATTTCATATTTTCTCTTTTTTCTTTTCCATGGAAAAATTTTTAATCTTTCATTTATAGTTAATTAAGAATGAGAAAAAAGATTTTGAAGGTGATTGAAAGGGCGGGTAAAGAGGGAATTCTTCAAGTGGCATTGAGCGCAGTATATGGATTCAGCAAGAGCACAGTATCCACTGTGTTGCAGGAACTCGAGTCTCAGAGAACTGTGGTAAGAAAAAGGGTTGCAGGAAAATCCTACAGAATATGGAGCGTAAGATATTCTCCATTTCCTGTGGAGGGACATCTCAGAGTAGGAATTATAAGGGCCATAGAGTACCCTTCTGTGTTATTGGCTGCAGAAAACTGCAGAGAAGTTAATATTCATGTCCTTCTTTACAACAATGCGTTCTCTCTTACCAAGGACCTTGCAGAGGGATACCTTGATGCTGGATGCTCTCCACTTATAACCCAGACCCTGTTCTCGCTTGTTTATAGAAGTATTCGAATAAACGCTGGCTGTGGATTCAACGGTGGAGGGCTTGTAATGAGAAAAACATCACCCAGAGTATTTGGAAGCAGCGAGTTATCAACCATGGAATACAATCTCCATAGATATATGGAGGAGAGGGGCATGATGGGGGAGATAAAGTATTACTCTTCGCCTCTACAGATGATGGACTCCCTTGAGGGGGGAGATGTGGATGCCATTGCCATCTGGGAGCCCTATCTTACAAAATTGTCAAAGAGGTATAAAACCATCAGATTTGAAGAGATTTTTGGAGATTATCCCTGCTGCACCCTCGCCTCCAATGTGAGAATGGAAAAAAGCAAAGAATACGTGACATTTTTGAAGAGATATAAAGAGGCATTTGAAGAAATAGATACCCGCATGGAGGAACTTGTCCATATGGAATCTAAACTTTTTGGTATGCCCCAGAGGGAGATAAGGGATGCCTTTCATGGATTCAAATATTCTTGGAAACTCTCCATTGACCTAGTCAGGCACACGTTGGAAAAATTTGGAATAAAATTGAGCGGCGATATAGAGCCCAGGGTATTCAAATTGTTATGATCTATATTTTTCGTATATGTAATCAACATATTCTGGATAAAACTTCTCCTCAACTATAATCTCGTAGTATAATTTTCGCACACCCTTGAAATTCCAAAGTATCTCTAGGGTATCATCAATCTGTTTCACCGTGGTTGCATAGAATACCCCGTAAATCACCGGAGGTTGAACGAATACGGAGGTTCTCCAGAGATTTTCTATTCTTCGCAATTTGTTCTCAATGGAAAAATCATCCACCTCAATAAATACAGAGAACCAGAAAAGGTCTTTAGAAATTGGCCGGTTTATTATAGGATATGCCTTGCATATCTCACTCTCTGACAGTTTTTTCCATCTTTTGGCGATGGTTTTTGTAGAAATATTCAGTTTTTGTGATAGTTTGGAAAACGGCATACGTGCATCATTTTTGAGTGCTTTTATAATTTTCCAGTCAATTTCATCAATTCTTTCTTCTGAAAGTTTTCTGTGAACATATGTTTCCAGTCGATAAGCGGATGTAAACTCACGAAACATTGTAAGTTTATCTTTCAACTCTGTTCTATCGCGATACCAGAACTCCCCATAGTATCTTCCGCCCAGGCATGCAACGAAGTGCATAATTCCGCTTATCTTTTCTATAGCCTGCCACACTTGGCATCTCTTTTTTCTAGCACGAATCTCCACAACAGCGCTATTGAGTATTAGGTCGGAATTCAGGAGAACAGTAAATCCTCGCAATTCACCTCTTCTTTTCATTGCCTCTAATCTCTTGTTGATGGCAGCATTGGATAACCCTATTCTCTCTGCAATATGATATATAGGCATTCTCCCATCTTCCCAAAGGAGGCGTAGAATCTTGACATCGATTTCATCC
>WALG01000006.1 GCA_015522955.1 DHVE2 group archaeon | reverse complement strand
TCATAACCTTGGGGATGAGAAGGTAAGAAATATAAGGGTACCCAAGAATATGAAACTCACACCTCTGTATCTAATTGTTCGGGTCAAAAATACGAAAAATATGAGAGAAAAATTAATTGAAGCCGTAAACTTTCTCAAATCGCAATAACTATTCCCATTCAATGGTCGCTGGGGGTTTGTTGGTTATATCGTAAACCACACGATTTACGTCCTTAATTTCGGTGGTTATGCGGGATGCAATTTGCTCCAAGACCACATGGCCCGCCTTGAAATATGCTGCAGTCATACCGTCAAGGCTCTCAACCATTCTTATGGCAATGGTGTATCCATATGCTCTCTTATCACCATGCACACCCACACTACGTATGGGCAAAAGCACTGCAAAGTACTGCCAGGGCCTCTCCTCAAAGGGATATGCACGCTCAACTTCCTCCTCAACAATGGCATTTGCCTCCCGCACAATTTTCAATCTCTCCTCCGTGACTTCTCCAAGGATTCTAATGGCCAGCCCAGGTCCCGGAAATGGCTGCCGTTCTTTAGTTTCTAAATCAAAATAGGTGGCAATCTTTCGCACCTCGTCCTTATATAAATCCCTGAGGGGCTCAACAAGTTTGAGATTCATATTCTCTGGCAACCCCCCCACATTGTGATGAGATTTTATGGTCTCCCTCAATCCCCCACCGCTTTCAATCCAATCAGGTGCGATGGTGCCCTGAACAAGGTACTCTGCTCCAAAATTCTCCGCTATGCGCTCAAATACCTCAATGAATTTTGCCCCAATTATCTTTCTCTTCTGCTCAGGTTCTATTATGCCCTTCAATGCTCCCAGAAACTCTTGAGAAGCATCCACAATTCCGTAGTTTAGCCCCATTTTTTTGAATACTTTTTCTACTCTTTGCCTTTCATTTTTTCTCATAAGTCCGGTATCCACGAATACCGTGAGAAGCCGTTTCCCTATGGCGCGATATACGAGCACAGCGGCGACTGTGCTATCCACTCCCCCGGAACATGCGATGATGGCTTTTCCCTTTATATCCTCCTGCAATTCCTTTATTTTTCTATTCACAAATTTCTCCGGATTAAACATATTTCTGCACCTCGGCATCATCCTTCAAAACTTTTTCACGCATTTTCGCTCTGTAGGACTCAAGTTTCTTCACCAACTCCGGATTTTTCATGCTGAGAATCTCAAGGCAAAGAAGTGCCCCATTAACCACATTGTCCACGCCTACAGTGGCCACAGGAACTCCTCTGGGCATCTGTGCAATTGAGAGAAGTGAGTCGAATGGAACTTTCCCGGATAAAGGTACACCCACCACAGGCTTGAGAGTATAGGATGCTACCACTCCCGGAAGTGCGGCGGATAATCCGGCTATCACTAAAAAGACCTCATGCGGTGTATTTTTGGTTATTTCCTCTACGTGTTCTGGTGTCCTGTGCGCCGATGCGATGTGTGCCTCAAAATCTACATGAAACTCTTTAAAAAGTTCAAATGCAGTTTGAGCCTTTTCCAGATCGCTCTTACTACCAAGAAGTACACATACACCCATAAAAAGAGATGGAGAGGGAATATAAAAAATTTAGGTTTTCATAATTACTCCGAGAAAGATTAGAAATGCTATTACCACACCTAAGAGACCTCCACCTATGTAAAGAAGTCCCGGAAGCAGTATTTGATGGGTGAAATACCCTGATGGTTGATGAATCCAGTAGACAAAGTAGAGGATAAGCGGAATGATTATGCCAACAAGCAGAAGGGTCACACCCGCGACCCTGCTCTTTCCGCTTCCAAAGTAGGCTGTTAGAGCCCCGAGCACAATGAAACTCAGAGAGAGTAAAGAGAGCACTACCTCACCAAAGACGACCCATGCATTTGCTGGTAACATCATCTGTTCCCCCTTTGAAATTAGAATTTGATTCCCGTGAGTGTCTTGGTATCTATAACACCATCAATCATTCTTATCTTCTCAACCACTATCTCACCCAATTCATTAAAATCCTTTGTCTCAAGTTTGGCGATTAGATCAAACTCGCCGAATAGCGGGTGAAGTTCTATAATCTCCGGAATCTTTTTGAGTTCGTTGTAGACCTCATGCTCCTTCCCCGGTGCCGTACTTATTAATACAAAACCCACTGCCATTTTTATCACCAGTACGTATAATGTATTACCTCTATAAAATTTTTCCTTAAGAAGGGGCACCAAGGTTCCCCTTTCTAAACCCTTCCTTTTACGATCCATGTTGGCTCCTTAAGAAGGGGCACCAAGGTTCCCCTTTCTAAACCC
>WALG01000005.1 GCA_015522955.1 DHVE2 group archaeon | reverse complement strand
GAAAATTTCTCACCATCTGAAGAGTTTTACAAAAAGTGTTAAATATAGAATATTCAATTACTTCTTTTTGGAGGTGACTCCTAAAATGATGAATACAAAAAATAGGTGGGCTTTGATAGCCATATTTTTGGTAGTGACCATGTCAGTGCTCTCTGTGTTTGCAACAGTTCCAAGCGCTTCTGCAAATGCTGCCTCAGGCTCCTTCTCAACAACATTGAAGATACCTCCAGGAAGTTATTATGCGATATTCTACAATCCCCATGGTGGATTGAGTGCCATGGAGATACCACAGTATCATCTTCCGGAAGTGGCAATTAAGGCAATACAGAAGGTGCCTGGCTGGATTCAACCAATGCTTACCAGACAGTTCTACGAGCTTATGAAGGATGATATAAAAGTTCCCTCACATGCCAGTGTTGCCATGGCAGATATAAATGGAGATGGGCTTGAAGATCTTGCTGTGGGCGCTAGTGATGGAAATATATATTTCTATACGAATGTGGGCACATCCTGGATGCCTAGATTCAAGCCTTATACGGAGCTTTCAGTAGATCCAGGAGAGTCTGTAAATATTGCTATGGGGGATTTGAACGGGGATGGATTAGCAGATATCGTGGTTGGACTTCCAGATGGAACGCTTCAGTTCTATGAGAATATTGGAAATGCCACTGTTCCACACTGGCAGAAAGTAATTGGCTATTTCGGGGATATATCGGTAGGTGCCAACGCAGCACCTGCGCTGTTTGATGCGGACAATGATGGAGATCTAGATGTTGCTGTGGGCAATGCATCTGGAGTGATTGCACTTGTAAAAAATACGGGAACACTCGGGGTCCCACATTGGGTACTTGATTACAATTACTTCCCAGCATGGAAAGAAGACTGGTGGGATGGCAGAGGCTGGCACTATGAAGGTGTTTGGGTTGGCAACAATTCCAAGCCCTATATTGCAACCATAGGCAATACAAGGTACCTGTTTGTAGGCTCAGACTCGGGACTATACGTGTTCAGGCAGTCTGGAAAGGCACTCTATCCTACCTGGGAGAAGATGGGCACCTTGCAAGATGTGACCATGACCTCTGTGTCTCCGTGCATTGTAGACCTTAACCATGATGGCATGCCGGATCTTTTGATGGGAGGCTCTGATGGGTATGTGTACTATATCTACAATCGTGGTACATATACAACACCCAATTTCAAAGTGTGGAAATCGGATGCAGACAAGATGCTTCTTGCAAACTGGTTCTGGGGCCCTGCATACTATCCGGATATTGAGCGTTTGCAGAGTGTTGAGACAAATACTGAGTATGTGGACTACTATGCTAACATGATACTCAATACCAGTGCTCCATATATCGATGAGGTTGCGTATACAATTGCCACAGACAGACCCAGCAATCTTCAGATGCTCATGGATAGTGGTGGTGGATATCTGTATGTGCTCAATGCAAAGAGTCTGTACTGGATGGCTGCCAATGTTACATACGCAAAAATCGTAGATTATGCAAACTATTCTACCCTAGAATATAAGACAGATAGTGGCTGGCAGGAGGTTCCCAAGAATGTATATTACAAGTATCTGGTCATGTTTAATCGCTATATAATTGCGCCCTGGGCCTGGCCCAGCAGATACAATGGCTATTTCTATCGTACATACTTGCCTTACAATACCACGTACAATATTAGTCTCTATCAGAGAGTGTCTCAGGCCAAGACTCTCTATGAGGCTGCATACCTTGTAGATTACTGGCTCAGGGTGGATATAGGTGCAGTATGGCATACAGGTCCCAAGCCTCCGGGCTGGTACAATATCTATATGAACCTTCTCAATCCCAAATATGGTATATGGTGTGGAGAGTTCTCCATAATCTATGAGGTGGCTGCAAGGGCCATGCTCATTCCCACGATAAATGTAGTGGATATAGCCGAAGATCACCAGTTTAACAATTTCTGGTACAACGGCACTTGGCATCATGTAGATGCATCTTCAGGTTCTTCTGGAGAAAATGGTACTTGGAAAGAGTACTTTGATCCTCCCAGGGGCATGAGCGGATGGTACAGCAAGATAGGGTTCTCGTATCCTATGGAATGGGAAGAGGATGGCATGTACGATGTACCATGGAGAAGTGCAGTACCCTACAATATCCCGAGCAGACTGGCAAACCTGCATTTTAAGGTTGTGGACGAGAATGGCAATCCCATAGATGGTGCCAGAGTTGAAGCATGGAGCCACTGGACCATTGAGCACCATTATGATAGCGCTCCCTATATTGCAGGATTTAACTTTACGGATATGAATGGATATGCTGAGATAGACAATCTCGGACTCAACAGAACCCAGAACTTTACACTTATCGTTACCAGCAGAATTGGAAGCACTATGTTCAAGGCTCAGATTACTCATGGAGGCAATTACTATTTCAATGTAACTATACCTAACACTTTGCCCAAAGTTGCAAAACCATCAGGAATGATCGTGCCCTCACTCAATCCAACATTGCTAAGCCTTAACGTGCAGGTACTTGGTGGAGAGCAGAACCCGCCATGCTGGATCGATATACTATATCGCTACTTTGGATACTCATACTACTATGAACTTCCAAAAGGTGGATATCATGCCAATGTCTATGTAATGAGTTACAGCGATTTTCAGAAATTTGTGAATAACGAGCCCTTTGTGGTATATGCTGCGTTCAGGCACGTGGATAAGGTGCATACCAGTGGACTGAGTTATCTCACGCCATTTGGTAAGACGGTAATTGTGATATCTAACAGAGAGAGTGTGGCTACCACTATTACAGTGAAGATATCTGCTAGCGTTACATCTCTGTATCCCACAGCGAGCTATGGCTATATACAGCCTGCCAACATAACTGGAAATCACAAGATAAGCGTGCTCAACAACGTGCATACGTTCCAGAAACAGGCAGGTCAGCATCCCAATATTGGACATTCGTACTTTGAGAAACATTCTACAATCCTCTAATCTTTTTTATTTTGAAAGCTCTTTCTCTTGTGACAAAAATCGGAAAATTTTTGTAATTCAAAGAGCATGGCTCTAACGTGAAAAATCTGGATGTCACAAGTTCTATGAAAATATGCTCTCCCGGCAGAGTAAATTTGATAGGAGAGCACACAGATTATTCATTTGGGTATGTTATGCCCATGGCCATAAATCTTTACACTTATCTTGAGGGAAATAAAGATAAGGATGTTGCTCTCTATTCTGAAAATCTTAGAATGGGAGGGAGATTCAAGATTGATGATCTTAGGAGGGAAAATAACTGGCTCGACTATGTGAAGGGCATATATTACATTCTTCAAAGTAGGGGTTACAGAGTTGGAGGAATGCATGGAAGAATATACGGAAATCTGCCAATAGGCTCCGGATTGAGTTCTTCTGCCAGTCTAGAACTCGCCATATTGGAATTTTTAAAAGAGAACTATATTCTGAATCTGAAAAAAATGGAGATGGCAATTATAGCGAAAGAGGCGGAAAATAATTATGTGGGCATGCCCTGCGGCATAATGGACCAGATGGCAATAGTTCTGGGTAAAAAGGGATATGCGCTTTTCATAGACACGGAGAATTTAAGTTACGAATACATTCCCTTTCCCAAAGATTTGAAAATTCTGATATTTGATACAGGGATACAGAGAGAACTGGCACACTCTGCTTATAGAGAGAGAAAACAGTTCATTTCTTTAATTTTAAAAAAACTGGGAAAGCATAACTCTAAGAGCATTGGTGAGAATGAGTTGAGTAAACTGAGTGCCAGAGAGAGAAAGATGCTCGGCTATGTGGTCAGAGAGAACCAGCGTGTTTTGAAGGCAAGAGATGCACTTAAATATGGAGATATCGAAGATTTTGGAGCGCTGCTCTTAGAGGCACACTGGGACCTGGCCAATAACTATGAAGTGAGTTGCGAAGAACTCGATTTCTTTGTAAATAAGGCTATGCAGCATGGAGCGCTGGGAGCAAGATTAACCGGAGCGGGATTTGGAGGCTCGGCAATAGCGATATTTGAGAGCATCCAAGATGCGGGGGAGAGAATTAAAAGAGAGTATGAAAAAAGATTTATGCATCAAGCAAGATACCATATTGTGAAGCCCGCTGAGGGGGTCAGGGTATGCATGCACTGATATTTCATGCAAATCTGCAGTACGCTGAGATTCCAAAGAGTGAGATTGAGAATGTAATTGAAAAATCGTATATTCCAACGATTGAAAAATTGATTGCTAGAGATATACCGTTTGCCCTGAACATAACGGGATTCTCTTTAAAGTATCTTCCTGAAAAATTGATCTTGCTAATAAAAGAAGGTATTCAAAGTGATATGATTATGCTTACAGGAACTTCCTATACTCATGCAATATTTTCCCTTCTTTCCCTAGACCGAGTGCGTGCTCAGATTGAGAGTGATTTAAATATGAAAAGAGAACTTTTTGATTTTACGCCCAATCTCTTCTGGCCTCCAGAACTGGCCTACGATCCTGTGCTGCCTGCAATTTTGAAAGAATTAGGGTACGCGGAGATTTTTGTGGACGGAGAGGCGCTTCTACTTTCAAAAAATATGAACACTGTGTTTAAGGATACAAAGGTGCCATATATCCGGCTTGTCGAAGCGGCCCATGGAAAGAGTCCATATTTAAACTATTTTCTCGGGCTGCCAAAACTCAAGAAATCACTTTCATACGTATTTGAGGGGAAGGTTATTGTGGAGGGTGTATCAGAGATTGAAGGCATACCTGTGTGGCAACCCATCAACATCACGCTCATGCTCGGGCTAGGCAGATTTCCGCTTATGAATCCCAAAAAATCGGCTAAGAGGCTCAAAAAATTTAACAATATTATGCTCTATGGCACGGATATTGAGTTTTTTGGATACATGCCGTTTGGAGGCAAGGTTATGAATATTGAAAAACTCATTCACTTCATAAAAGATAACGATTTTGAAATAGATTTTCCCACAAAGATAAAGGATAGCGGGAAGAGATATTATTTAAAAACCTCGTCATGGGCTCCAGATAAATCTCTTAGAATATGGTACGAGGATGAAGATAACAGAAGGCTCAACTTCCTATCTCAGGAGATGGATGGTGAGATGGCTTTTATCGCAGAAAACAGTGATGCCAGGGGATGGGAGCCCATCTCGGAAAGGAGGCTCGATGCTTTTAGAGCAATATACAAAAACTGGAGGAATAAAAATGAATAAGTATAGACGTGTAGCATCCATAGTGCTTCTCGTGCTTATGGCAGCCTTTCTCATGGCCGACCAGAACCTTCTACCGCCAAATTATCAGCAGATAATGGCAGAGTTTGGAATAAGCGAGACTCAGATGGGACTTGTATCTACCATATTTGTGGCCACAAGCGCGCTTATAACCATAGTCTGGGGATACCTATCCGATATCAAGGGAAGAAAGAGATTGCTGGTGATAGGAGTTTTGCTGGGCGAGATTCCGTGCTTTCTGACTGCTTATGCACAAAATTACTGGGAACTTCTGGCTTTAAGGCTCTTTACAGGAATAGGACTCGGCTCCATCATACCCATTGGATACTCTTTAATCTCCGATATGTTTTATGGAGATAAGAGAGGAAGAGGATTTTCATATATTCAAACGGCATTTGGATTTGGCACTCTGTTTGGCATGATTATGGCAGGCGTGATTGCAAGTTGGAGAACGCCGTTCATATACGCGTCCGTGCCAAACTTCGTTCTCGCGCCTCTGTTTTATATAATTGCCGAAGAGCCAGAGCGCGGAAGTGGAGAGAGAGTGCTTGAAGATGTCATATCTCGAGGCTATAAATACAACTACAAACTCAACTGGAAAATCGTTAAGAAATCGTTCAAGACTGCCACCAACCTTCTGATATTTTTCCAGGGAATACTGGGCACAATTCCATGGGGCGTGATTGTATACTGGATTATCTCCTTTTTCATGGTTACCAGGGGGATGAGCAAGGAAACTGCAACATTTGTGCTTCTAATACTCGGTGTATCTACGGTATTTGGCACATTTATTGGAGGCTTTATTGGTGACCATTTTGAAAGAAAGATCAAGGGAGGAAGGGCCATAATAGTTGGAATATCTATATTTATAGGGCTCTTTGCTGTTCTGTTTTTGATACTCTATCCCTTGCCCTCAAATCTATCTCTCTGGAACTGGATTCTTCTAACTCTCTACGGAATACTGATTTTGCAGTTTGTAGCCATAGCATCTCCCAACGTTCCAGCCATAATCTCGCAGGTAAATCCTCCAGAAGATCGAGGCACAGTGTTTGGAATATTTTACATACTTAACAGCACTGGAAACGCCATAGGACCTGTGCTTGGCGGCATCTTAATAAATACTTTTGAATGGATGGGCATAGCCAAGTCTCTATCTTACGAGTATGCTCTGATAATAGGCGCCCTGTTCTGGGTACCATGTGGGCTAACCTGGATATGGCTCAGAAGAACCTATCCTCGAGATATGGGAATAATTGAAAAATTGCTAGAAAAAAGGAAAGAGAGAATATTGAAAACTTCTACCTAAGCCTCTCCGTATCTCTCTAAAATCTCATTTTTTATCTCTTTTGTTTTGCTTATCTCTCCATAGATGTATGCGCTTTTTCTGGGCTTTCTCTCAAATGTACTGTAATCTATCTCTACGAGCCCGAATCTCGGAGCAAAGCCCTTGTCCCACTCAAAATTGTCCATGAAGGACCAGTGAAAATAGCCCCGAACATCGTAGCCATCCTTTATTGCCCTATGCACATGCTGAAGATGCTTTACTATAAACTCGATGCGCCAATCATCATCGGTGGTTGCAATTCCATTCTCGGTAATGAAAATTGGTCTCTCGTACCTTGATACCTTCTCAATAGCCTTATAGATGCCCTCTGGATACACGCTCCATCCCATATCTGTTTTTCTCGGGCTCATATCTGCAAGTTCTACCTGGAGAAATAGTTTTAGAGGGTTTGGTACATGCCTTGCTGTGTATGCAGTATAATAGTTCACTCCCAAAAAATCCGCATCACCTTCAGGCACTCTGTAGTTTCCATATATGGCTTTCAGTTTTCCGCTCCAGATACCGCTAAGAAAATTGAAATTGAATATATCATCAGCCTTCTTTGCAGATTTTAAATCTTTTTGCTGAGGAGACGAGGATAGAAATATTGGTATATTCTTCACAATTCCCACCTTGAACTTATCCTTCAATATCTCATATGCTATGTTATGAGCCCTGATTATATTTGCCTCCACCCTGCTTGCCAGACGCACGCTTTTCTTAAATGGAGGCCACTGCCCCTCAATGTATCCCGCCATAACATACACCATGGGCTCGTTGAATGTTGCTATGTACATACCCCCCTTAATCTCGTCTCTTACCGTCTCCACGTATCTCTCCCAGTGCTTGAGATTCTCCTCTCTTTCAAAGCCTCCCTTGCTGAGAAACCAGAGAGGCAGAGTAAAATGATGCAACGTGATCAGGGGAGTTATGCCCTTTGAATTCAGGAGTTTCAGCATCTTGTTGTATCTCTCTATGGCACTATCATCTCTATTTCCTTCCTGGGGATAAAGCCGAGCCCACTCTATAGAGAATCTGTATGCCCCGTAGCCCAAAGATGCCATCAAATCTATGTCCTCACGATACATATTCCAGTGATTGCAGGCCTTTCCAGATTTATAGGGCAATTGTCCAGTCTGCTCATAGTGCCACCAATCGTTGCTCTTATTATCACCCTCTATCTGATGTGCCGCCGTTGCAGTTCCAAAAATGAAGTGTTCGGGAAATTTCAGCATGAGAGAATATAGGAAATGGAGTATAAAAAACTTGTAAGCAGGAAAAAGTATAAGTTGGGCGGTGCCACTATCTTCAATCATGTGCGACATTTTAGTTGCCACGCCCAGAGTTACGAAGAACGGAGATATGATATTTGCAAAGAACAGTGACAGGGACCCCAACGAGGCGCAGGTTGTGGAGTATGTACCGCCAATGAAGCACGAGGAGAGTATGATTAAACTCACCTATGTGGAGTTTCCGCAGGTAGAGAGAACTTACGGAATTATCATCTCCAGGCCCTGGTGGATATGGGGTGCAGAGATGGGCATTAACGAGCATTCATTAGCTATAGGAAACACGGCAGTTTTTACAAATCAGAAAAAGGAAGATGTGGGAATTCTTGGCATGGATATGATACGTCTGGCTTTAGAGAGATGCAAGGATGCTAAGGATGCTTTGAATTTTATGGTCGAACTCATAGAGAAATACGGCCAGGGTGGTAGCGGAAGCCATGAGCACAGGTTTCTGTATCACAACTCTTTCATAATTGCCGCTCCTCAAGATAGTTATGTTCTTGAAACTGCAGGCAAGCATTGGGTGTCTAAGAAAATTGATAAATTCTACACAATCTCAAATGCTCTAACCATAGAGGATGACTGGGACCTGGCCTCCGATTCTGTGGAGAGCATGTCCAAAAAGTCCAGTTTCAGTTTCTCGAGAGAGTTTTCAGATAGGTTCTATACTTATTTTGCGCATGGAAGAGAGAGAAGAAGGTACACATATGAGGCTCTTGCCAAAAGAGAGGGTGATATAGATTTAGAGTATATGATGCAGATTTTGAGAAGTCATAATGGCGGCAAATACGATCCTCTGCATGGCAGTATGAGGGATGTGTGCATGCACTATGGGGGCATGACAAGACCTTCTCAGACTGCATCATCTCAAATTTCCCTGCTTACCAGACATGCAAGTTTCTTCACTGCCGAATCCAATCCATGCCTCGCGATCTTCAAGCCTTTCTTCTTTGAGAAGCCGTACAGTGTGTCGCAGGGAGGTACCGATAAATACGATGATAAAATATGGTGGTGGAGGGCCGAGTTTTTCCACAGATTATTCGTGATGAACTATAGAAATTATATTGGAGAGTACAGCAAAGATAGAGATGAGGTGCAGGCAAAGGTGCTGAATATGAAAGATACAAAGGCTGCGTTTGATGCTGAAAATGAGCTGATAAAAAGATGGATGCGGAGAATGGAGAAGAAATCTGGATGGAGATATAGGCAAGTCTGGAAAAAGGTTAATATTAAGGCAAACATATCGTGGGATGAGAGATTATGAGTGTGGAGCAGTTGCTTGGATATTTGCATACATATCCTCCGCGATATGGTCCAGAATGGGGCAGCGGAGGCATATTTGGATTGAAATATTACAGAGGGCTGCTCTACTTCACCCTTGCATTTGAGGGAGAGACGCATTTTATAAGAGAATCAGGAGAGAAGAGATACAATTTTGAGCTTGTGGGCCCAGCACCCGTATCTGGAGGAGATACTTACAATGCGGTAGAGTGCGTGGATGAACATCTCTACTTTGGAGGATGGATCCATGCTCCGGCAGTTTATGAGAAGAGAAGAATCAGTTTCGTTAACAAATACTCACATCTCCACAGTTACAATATTGAGGATGATTCTATCAAACTTCTATGGAAAGATTCCATACATCATCCCACAAAGTGGGCAGGAGAGGTTAGCGATATAATATACGATCCTTATAACGACAGATTGCTGATTGCCAGAGAAGATGGAGATGAGAATCTGGGCATATACTCCATAGACAGAGATTCTGGAAAATCCGAGAGGCTTAGAGAAGAGCCCACGCTAAAGGGAGAGATACTGCACGATTCTGTATTTTTTGCCTCAGGAGCCAATTTTACAGTGGGACTTGAAAAGATCCTCACTCTGGATCTCATAGAGAATAGGTGGCAGGATTATAGTGTGGGCAATATCGAGGCTCTGGACGGAGAGAAGGTGTTTATGCCCTCCATGGGAGATGTGAGTGCTGCCTATAATCGAATCTTTGTGTTTGCAAGAGGTGGCATTCTTGTGGGAAATCCTATCAACGATGAGGAGTTTAAGTATGTAAGACTCTTGGATTTCTTCAATTTTCAGGCACCCATGCGCACCAATGCTCTCTACCTCAATGGAGGTATGCTCATAGCCTATAACGCACATCATGACGCTGTCTACAGGCTCAGAGGAGCTGCAGATAAAATAAAATCCATATTTTCCAACACTATTGCATCTCCCACGCTCTTGCTATATATTGCGCCGCCCATGGTTAAAATTGTGGGTGCCTTTGGAGCAAGAATAACGAGCATTGAGAAGATGGGAGATAAGATACTGCTTGCCACCAGTACCGCACCAAATGTGGGTGCTGAAGATGCCACACCCTACGACACAGGCTATCGCGGAGTCTCCGTGATAAATGAGGATGCTATTCAGAGAGCACCACCGCCAGTGAGCATATCGCTGCCTGCCATGCTGCCCTCTCTGGCAAAGAACGAAACTGGATACGGGGTATTTGGAGGCATACCTCTGGACGGATACAGAGAGCCAAGAATGCTGCTCTATTCTTCGCAGGACAATGAGTTAAGCGTGTACGAGTATGATATCTCTTTGCCTCTCAATCCCGCCACGCGAGATAAGTTCAGCATCTCTCCTGGAAAGAATATAATTGACCTTTCTTCATTCTCCGGCATGGTCTCGTTCTCTCTGAAAAATGAAGATTACAAGGGGAAGATAAGGATAGAACTGCGGTGAAACTCAGAAAAAGCATCCTTATGTTCATTCTTCACTTCTCATTATCTCTCTCCAGATTTTCATTACCTGACTCATATCCACGTACCCATCTTCATAGGCAAGTCTTTTGTAATCGTACTCATTTATTTTGAGTCTCCTATTTATCCAGTGATCTATTCTCTCACCTAAGAGATCTACCGAGAGGTTGATTCTCATATCTTCTGTGTTGACTTGAATCTCTCCAAACTCTACAGCCAATTCATACAGTATTTTTCCCACAGGAACATCCAGTTTCACTGAAGGATTCTCGCCTATCTTAATCTCCAGGTATCTTTTGCTACTTCCAAATTCTTGAGCTGGAAATTTTAGATATATAGAATGCAACCCTTCTGCATCAGCCAGTGCAGCATTTGATTTGTCAGCGGTCAGAAAATAAACTCCTTTATGGAAGTCGATCTTTCTTATGAAATTCTTAAACTGATTTCTTATTATTATGTCTCCGCTGGAAGATTTTGGTGAAAAATGTGTATGCTCAGTTTCTTTAAAAGATTTCATAACGTACCTCAAGTCCTGTCTCAATCCCTTTAGCTCTGCTTTTGTTTGCAGTACTGGATCTGTATCTCCAACTATCATTATTGACAATCCTGATAAATCAAAGCTTTCATTTAATTCGATAATTTCCTGAATTGCCCGAAATCCCTTTCTTCCAAGTCTCTTAATTTTACCTTCACGATCTCTAACATTGGCAAATTCTTCAATCTCATACATTACAGTGCTGGGAATCACAAATAATAGCCAGTTGGGAGTATGCTCGTATGTGATGGGATTGTAAAGATTAAGAATGGGTATGAGATGCTCGCTTATGCTTGCATAAATGAGTATGTTTGTGTCTATGCCTAGGATGACATCATCGTAACTTGAAAGCATCTTAGTGATATCTGTCTCTTATACACATCTGACG
>WALG01000004.1 GCA_015522955.1 DHVE2 group archaeon | reverse complement strand
GGTTTAAATACGGTACCCATTTTAGAGTATATGAGAAAAGCATGGAGGAGCATTCCAAGTATCTTGTTCATGTGATACCGTCCCGGGAAGAGATGCAAAAAGTGAGTAGAGCCGCAAGAGTGGCCCATGGAGTACGCAAAAATTTGCTTCTTGCATATGTCAAAAATAAAAAAATAAGTTATTTCAGAGTTTTTTGGATTAAACCGTAATCACAAGAGATCTTCAAACTCCTCAACTAGTTCAGGATATTTCTCCTGCACTGCCTCAAGAATTGCACGCACAGAAATTTCCCCTATTTTCACCTGAGAGATCACATCCATAAGTTTGTTTAGAGTACCATCACTGAGAGATGCCAGTTTTTCTTTCACAAACCAGTTGCGCAGATGCTTTCTTCCCCATTTCTTCTTTACGAGTTCTTGATATTCCTCTAAGCATTCTTTAGTTGGGTTATCTATACATTTCGCTGACACCTCACCCGCATATTTACCTGAGATACACGCGTTGGCAATGCCCCCACCTGTAATTGGGTCTATGAGTCTCGCCGCATCTCCCACCAGCATTATTCCATTGTCCACAATCCTTTTGGGTACGGGACAGGTAGAAACTGCACCTGTCACTATCTGCAACACGCTTCCCTTGCGTAAATTGGAATGCTTCTCGATAAATTCATCCAAGTAACGCTTGACTTCTCCAGGCTCATGGAGTTTGTTCAACGCAACACCTATACCAACATTGGCTTCATTTTCACCTTTTGGAAATATCCAGAGATAGCCACCCGGAGCACAGGAACCTATGTAAAAATGTGTGAAATTTTCTTCGATATCTATGTTAGTCATTCTATATTGCACACAGGAGACTACATCTCTCTCTCGTAGCACAGTATTCAGACCTGCCCATCTCGCAACTTGAGATTCAAAACCATCTGCGGCAATGACTATCTTTGCATGAATCTCCACATTCTCACCAAACTTTCTTACTATAGCACCCTTAACTTGGCCATCCTCCTTGATTATGTCTATCGCAGGACTCTTGAGCCAGATTTCCGCACCTTCCTCAGCAGCCAGAGAGGCAAGATACTTATCGAAGTACTCACGATTGAGCACAAACCCAACTTCATTACCAGCCTGCTCCGCAGAAAGAACTACAATGCTTTTCTCATCTGGAGAGTATATCTTCGCCCCATCAATTTCCGTATCTATCCAGTGTTTCTCAACAGGGATTTCTACTTCTTCCATCCAAGCACGAGAAATTCCTTCAGCACACCTCACTGGCACTCCGATTTCCGGTCTCTTCTCTATAAGAAAAACTCTTAGGCCATGACGTGCGGCAAATCTGGCAGCCATAGAGCCTCCTGGACCAGCACCGATTACTAGAACATCACATTCATATCTCTTCATTTTGACCACCAGTCAGCAAGAATTGCGCCCATCGGGCAGCCACGAATGCAGAACCCGCATTTCACACACTTATCTTCGTTGATCTTTATCACTGTCTCATCTAGGAATATGCAATTTACTGGACACATGCCCACACAGGCACCGCAATAATTGCATATCGATGGCTCCGCACGTATCATGCTTATCCCTCAACACCTACCACATTACCATGTCTCTTGCGATATTCCTCAAGTGAGATAGAGTATTTCTTTTCTATTATCGTTCTAAACGTTGGTCCAGTGTTGTAGGAGCAGAATGGAATTAGACTTGGCTCGGGAGTCACATAATGGATAACACATCTCTGAATACGATGCAAATCATAATTGTAGGGATCCTGGAAATGCATGGCACCTATAAACATAGAATCCCAGTGCAATCTACCAAGCGAGTCTTTGGTACCCTGTTCAAAGACGCTAAGTATCTCCTTTATCTTGAAACCGCTTGGAGCATATTCCTTGTCAAAGTGCTTTTTGAGCAGTTTGTAGAGTGTGAGCACGCTTGTTAACTTTGATTTTTTCTCAAACCTCTCCTCAAAGACCATGGGTAGCAATTCCTCAATAAGTCCAGGAATATCTATGAACCTTGCAATCGTAATATATCTCTTTTTATCATAGTCATGGAACACATAGGTGGCGGCTCCGCATGCAGGATGCGTTGTGAATGCAGGCTCAGGTTTCTTGAGAATCTGGGATGCCGCCTCAGCAAACAGTGCAGCCACAGGGATTGGGAAGAAATCCGTCTTCTCAATAAAATCAGTCTGCTCATGGAGATCACGTATTAAATCACCTGTAGTATAACGCATCTTGAAAAGTTCACCCTGAGGGATTCTACCAGAGAGCGATACAGGCTGGAAATTCACAGCGCGGATAACATCGAGATTCTGTAACCCAAACTCCACAATCTTGCCTACCTCATCATCGTTCACACCCTTGACCACAGTGGGTACCAGCACAGTTGAAAGAGGTTTTGGCTTGACATTGCGGAGATTCTCTATGGCTTTCATCTTTTGAGGAAGAAGATTCACTCCTCTTGCTGTGATATATGTGCTCTCCTTAAAGCCATCGAACTGCAAATATACCGTGTGCATTCCAGCATCAGCCATTCTCTGTGCAAATGTTGGATCATTGGCTATCAAGATTCCATTTGTGGCCACCTGAATCTGCGGGAAACCAAGTTCCTTAGCCTTGCGAATCACATCAAAGAATCTCGGATATATTGTAGGCTCTCCACCCGCAAACTGAATTGCAGGGGTAGGCACAGGTCTCTCTGCCCGAAGATATTTCATCATCTTAACCACAGTGTCGAAATCAGGCTCGTAAACATATCCCGCAGCGTTAGCATTGGCAAAGCATATGGGGCATCGGAGATTGCAACGATTCGTGAGATCCAAGTTTGCAAGAGCAGTAAAAGAGTAATGCTTGTCAAAGTACCCATTCTGAATTTTAGGATACTCCGGTCCTACACCGTCTAGAATGAAACCCCATTTCTCCATCCAGTGCCAGACTTCAGCATCCCCATAGTATATATCCTTGAATTCTCCATGTTCCGGGCAGGTTTTCTTGTACCATATTTTGCCATCTTCCTCGTATATGGTGGCGGGAATCACCTTACCGCAAACAGGGCATATGCTTTTGGTTTCCTGAGGCAAGCCCTTTTTTAGTTTAGGAGGTTGAATCACATACATAATGATCCCTGATATGTAAGATACATCTTCTATTTTAAAAATTTTGTAGTTTTTTCAACTACAAACGAATTTTTCGAAGAATAATTGGCACAAAGATTATTCCTACAGCAATTAAAATACCCAATCCAAAGGATAGAAGATGGTCCATAATATAGTTTGCAATTCCCTTTACAACCTGAGTTATATTACCATGGGAGAAAACAGGTATAGGAAGGGAAATATAAGGATCTATAGTAGCAGTTCCTCCATTATTGGGTAATGAAAAGCACAGAGATAATCGTGAACCTTGATATGCATAGAGTGTTTCAATCTCATCCTGATATTCCCAAAGATACTGAAATTTCACACTTCCATTTCCCAATCCAAGCATCCCTGTTTTATCCTTCCCAAAATGATGAGGTACCAGTCCATTGCTTCTTCCCATTTTTTTCCATCCAGGATGTCCTTGTGCTCCCACATTCTCAAAAATATCCATGTGTCCCATCCTGTTTCCTCCGTATATCTCTTCCTCCAGAAATATCCGCGAATAAGGCACGTTGGTGGATAGATATATACCATATCTTATCATATTAGTAGTTACAAGAAAGTCCCCTTTAGTGTAATTCTTTTCGGCCATATAAAATCTCAAGGTTAAATTTGCATTCCATGAATTTGAGGCATGAGGATGTTGCCTAAATTGGATGTTTTTCCACATAACTATTTCAGTGTAATTCCCCATAATAGGATTGCTTCCTTCACTTTTCACAACACACATCTTTTCAATCTCCATACTGAGTGGAAATCCTCTGGCTTTCCAAGAGTCTCTCTCTCCAAAATATATCCTAGAAAATTTTACTACAAGATAAGAGGTATCATTCATTTCAATTCGAATGGAAGCATGGTCTCCATCAAAAATGATTTGGACTGCACTGTCATGCATGTCAACTCCCTGACTTTGAGGCAAGACGATAATCGCAAGAAGTATGGCAAGAAACACTGAAAGTACCTTTCTCTTCACAACCAAAGATTATTCTACGATTATTTAAATTGGTTTTGGTACAATACTCGAAAGTTCGATGAATGTACTAATATTCGATAATTGTACCAAAAATTAGTAATATATATCCTCCAAATTTGAGAACGGTGATAAAAGATGAAGAGAATAATTGCAATACTGGCAATCCTGCTTATGATAATCTCTCTGGTAGGCTATGCTACAATGGCCTCTGCAGAGAGTCACGGAGCCAAGGAGAGAATGAAACTGGGAGGGTTTGAATACTCCAATGGACATGCCCAGGGATTATTTGTATCATTTAACATCAATCCTACCACAGGAGAGGTGAAAAATTATACACTAAGGAACATAACTGTATTCAGCGAGATAAACTATCAAACTCAAACCACTGGCAGAGTGTTGGTGCATGGATCCATGCTTATGTATACTGGGTACGGCATACATACGGAAATAGGAAAACATCATGGTAACCATTCTAATGCTACAATGCATTTTGTATGGAGAATGCTTATAGCACATGATAATCCAACTGGTGTGTTACATATACTCGCTCGTGGAAATGATACACTGACATTTACACTGGCGCCCAATATCACTATTATCAACACTAATACTACAAACTATTGCACTGAGATTTCTCTGGGTGGAAACATAACCGGCAAATTGTTGATTTCTCAGGGGAACGTGTCCATCAATGGAACTAGGATCTTAATCCAAACTGGAGAAGTAAAGAGTTCAAATATAATATTCCTGGTACCTGCCAAATGGTACATTCCAGGCAAAATAGTGAGTGCAGTAATGCAGGAAATTGAGAAGGGGAAAATGGGAGGTCAGATGTACATCTCTGACGAGGGACAAGATTTTGTAAACTATACCTCAGGACTCCAAATGAATGTGCTAGAAAAGGAGAGAAACCGCATTCAGATTTCGGTATCTGCAGAGGGGCATGAAGGAAAATTCATTATGCTAACCATCGACAAGAACATCCTTGAGTATGGCAAAAATAGGACAGTAAAGGTCATGCTTGATTCCATGGAAATAAAAATGGAACAGTATAGCCAGATATTCAACGAATCTCAAAATGCTGCGTATGCAGTAATTAACGATACCCATGCAGTTACAATACTTATTTACGTTCCACATTTCTCAGAGCATGCTTTGGATGTTCAGAGTGTTCCTGTCTCAGGTAACAGCGAGAGTTCAACTCCATCTTCCACAGGTAGTGCATTTTCCTCAGAAACCATTCTTATCATAGGTGCCATAATAATCATTGTTGTCATTGTAAGTGTGGCAGTTGCCATAAAATCCCGCTGACGCCATCCCCCTTTTTATTTTTTATTTATATGCTGCATCCAGAGAGATGCAAAATTATCTACCAGAGAATCAAGAAACGATTTTCTATATTTTATAAGTGTGAATGCAATAAAATCAGGTCTCTTAATGGAATAATAGGTAACTCTCCCTACAATCTCTTTTGTAAGTACATTATTTTTCACAAGGCGATTTAAATGATAAGAGACTGTAGATGGTGCTAGACCTACATGTCGGGTTATCTCTCCATGAGATGTTCTTTCCCTTGTGAGCAAAAAAATAAGAATCTCCCTCAATATGGCATTGCGGAGAAGAGACATTAGTTTCCTTTCTTCCACAGTCATCGTTGTATTTGGAAAATATCTTACATACTTACCTTCCCTTTTTTCAACAACAAGCCCACGTTTACATAGTACCCCCAGATGATACGATAGAACTCCAATAGGCATATCTACTCTGCGCTGAAGTTCTCTAAAATGCAATCCGGGATTAAGGACTATTGTTTCGTATATCTTCTTTCTTGTGGCAATATCCTCCATATTTCACCCTCTTAGAGAAAGCGCAAAATAAAGGGAGAGCACTATCACTATGTCCACCAGCATGAATACCCATAGCATATTCAAGTGCCACTGAAAATATATGTTAAATTCATAGAGCAGCCCCTTGATTAGAAATAGGATGAATACAAACGCACTCACAATTGCGGCTTTTATTAAATAACGCTTATACGTCACAAGAGCTAAAATAAGGAGTATCGCTGAGATCACAACAAGCATTCCACCAAGTAAATCAGATGTAAATATCATAATTGTGAGATGTACTACCCAATAATTAATTTTTGGGATTTTCACAGAAATCTGAGAGATAAGGCCATATCACGAAAGTTTTAAATACCATCACTGCTACGCAAATAAGCACAGAAAAATTTATATGGGTGATAGGATGGCAAAGAGACCTAAAGAGGAAGTTATAATGAGATGTCCAGAGTGCGGCTCCACACACCTGATATGGGATTATGAGCGTGGTGAACTAGTTTGTGGGGATTGTGGGTATGTGATTGAGGATTCCTTTATAGACCAAGGTCCTGAATGGCGTGCTTTTGATGCAGAGCAGGATGAGAAGAGAGCAAGAACGGGGGCACCACTCACCTTTCTCTCACATGATAAAGGTCTTGCCACTGAGATCTCATGGAGCAACAAGGATTCATATGGAAAGAGAATACCTCATAAGAATCGTGCTCAAATTTATCGTGTGCGCAAGTGGCACCAGCGAATTCGAGTAAGTAATGCCGCCGAGAGAAACCTTTCTGTGGCTTTGCAGGAATTGAACAATGTATCGAGCAAGATGGGCCTCCCCAAGGATGTTCGTGAGACAGCAGCCATAATTTACAGGAAGGCTGTAGAAAAGAACTTGATTCGTGGTAGGAGTATAGAGAGCATTGTAGCAGCAAGTATTTATGCGGCATGCAGACAGGTAAGTATGCCTCGCACCTTGGATGAGGTTGCCAAGGCTAGTGAATTGAACAAGAAAAAGATTGGTCGTGCATACAGGCACCTTACCAAAGAATTGAATCTCAATCTCAAGCCTACAACGGCAAAATCCTATATCCCACAATTTTGCAGTAAATTAAGGCTTGATAAAAACGTAGTTATGAAGGCTGAGGATATAGTGCGCAGAGCCAAGGAATTGGGAATTACATCCGGTAAGGGACCCACAGGAGTTGCAGCCGCGGCTATCTACATCGCAGCAAACATGCTCAATGAGCCTCGAACTCAGAAAGAAATTGCAGAGGTTGCAGGAGTAACCGAAGTCACGATTCGCAATCGATATAAGGAAATCTCATCTGCACTTAATGTTGAGATTCCCAAGTGATGCGTATGAAAATCTATGTAGTTGATAACGGTGGCCAGTGGACTCACAGGGAATGGAGAGTCCTTAGAGATTTAGATATTGATTCACATATAATTCCCAACGATACACCCCTAGAAAAATTACATGATGCAGATGCTCTTGTTCTTTCAGGGGGGGCTCCAAGCATAGCCTACGAGAAATACAAACTTGGAGAACAGCCCAGATATCTCAGAGAGCTGCATATTCCAATTCTTGGAATCTGCGTTGGAGCCCAACTTATAGCAGAGATTTTCGGTGGAGGGAGCGGACCTGCGAAGGTGCCGGAATACGGAAAAACCGAGGTATGGATCGACAATTCTGATGATATTTTCAAGGGAGTGCCAGAGAAAATCATAGTTTGGGAGAGTCATAATGATGAAATCAAATCCTTAGGTGATTTGCTTCTCCCATTGGCTCATTCTCAGAATTGCAAATATCAGGCTATAATGCATAAAAATAAGGCAATATACGGTGTACAGTTTCATCCCGAGGTGGAACATACCCAGTATGGAGAGAAAATCTTTATGAATTTTATAGAAATTGCAAGGAAATAGACAAAAAGTTTAGTTATATCCTATTTTTTATCTCTTTATGCTTCCCCATATCGTGGATTTTCCTCTATATCCCAGTATTATGGTATAGTGGAATAGATAATAGTGCTTCTTATAAATCCCCTCCTTGCATATTTCTTCTTCTGGTGGACAGCAAAAACAAATAAATAGGGTGAAATTATTCTCTTGGCAGGCAATAGCCCCGTGGTGTAGCGGTCAAGCATGTGGGACTTTGGAGAAGCCCTTTAAAAAAGGGGCTTTGAAGAAATCCCGCGACGGGGGTTCGAATCCTCCCGGGGCTGCTTTCTTTGATTTAGTTTTTCATTTCTCTACTTTTACTAAATATCAACGGGGAGAAATATTAAATACTGCTTTGTCATGCTACGCACCATGACCTTCAAAGAGGCTGTAGATAGGCTACTAAACAAAAAAATCTGTATGAAATGTCACGCTCGGAACCCTCCAAATGCAACACGATGCAGGCGCTGCGGTAGTCGTGCTCTTAGACCCAAGGCTAAGGAGAGGAGAGGCGGATAATTTCAATTGCAATTTTTATCGCTCTTTTCATTGTTTCAAACTCTACATAGGGTCTGTTTTCTCTTTTCAAAACCATATCTTCGGTGCTTGGAAGATGAATGAAACCTATTGGAATATTCATACCCATTTTGTTTGCGTGATAAAGAAAAGAGTAGAACAGTGCGTTACACACATAGGTACCTGCATGGTAAGATACATATGCAGGAATTCCCTGCTCTCGAAGAGCATCAACAATTCTGAAAACCGGAATTGTAGAAGTGTAAACTTCTGCTCCATCTTCAAAAATTTTCTCTCTGTGAGGTGCAAAACCGTCATTATCCGTAGAGGACGAATCCATAATATTTACTGCAAGATTCTCCACAGAGATCTGGGCACGGCCATCAGCCAGTCCAAGCGAGAGTATTGCCTCCGGTTTATACTGTTGTATAATTTCCATGGAAAGATTTTTCACCTTATTATAGGAAACCGGAACTTTGAGACTCAGAATACCCTCTCCCTTAAGTGAATCTGCGACTAACCACGATGGATTCTTCTTAAAATTCTTGAAAGGTTCAAATCCCGTCAGGATTATCATTTAATCCCTCCAATTGCCGCAGTACATAATCTCTTATTTCATCCACTGTGGGATATTTACCTATTCTCTTTCCATTCACCAGATAAGGCTTCATAAGATTCTCTAACTCTCCACCACACACCGGACATTTATCCATTTTCCAACCTTTAGGTACCACAAAAAATTCGCCACAATCCCTGCAGCGATAAACATTTTTGGCACCACTGAACTTTCCCTTCTTGGCCAATGGTTTGTCTTCGATTTCCACTATGTCCATGGCGTAATCTATGGTCTTGGCGTTGCTCAGCGAAGTGCCAACACCAAACCCGGTTGCACCTGCATTCTTGAGACTTTGAACACTCTCTTCATCAAGACCTCCCGAGACAAAGATGCCCACATCTTTATGACCCCTCAGGTCAAGTTCCCATCTCACTTCCCGAACAATATCCTCAAAATTACCTCTCCGGGAGGAGGGAGTGTCAAGTCTCACCGCGGCAAGGTCTTTTATAATCTCTGCAGCCTTTAAGGTTTCAAATTTCTCATCACCAAAGGTGTCTATAAGCGCTATTCTCGGCACATTTTTGGATACAAACTCGTCAAATTTTTTCCATGCCTCATCCTCGCCGAGTATTAGTATCAGTGCATGGGGCATTGTACCTTTGGGAATTTTCCCTATATGCTCCGCTCCAAGTATGCTTGAAACTCCATCGCATCCGCCAATATAGGTAGCACGGTCTATCATTGGTGCTATGGCTGGATGCATCCTGCGCACTCCAAAAGATAGTACCAATGCATCTCCTGCTGCAAGTCTTATTCGTGCAGCCTTTGTGGCTATTCCCGATGCCTGACATATCAAGCCGAGAATAGGTGTTTCATACACCGCAAATTCTTTGTAATCACCCTCAACAGCCATAACGGGTATTGGCACCCCGTTATGATCCCTACGTGGAAAAATAGTTCCCTCAGGAAGAGCATAGAGATTCACATCTTTTCCTTCCATCAGATTGATTACCTCGTCCAGACCTGCAAATACAACCCATGGGTATGGGGGATTAGTCACAGTAAATTCCGCACGCACACTTCTTTTGATTTTCAATTTTTCCAGTATTTCTTTGGTACGGAGAAAATATACGTCGGTGGTTTTCCCCTGCAATATATCTTCCTCGGTTGCCATATGAAACTTCATAACTCATCACTCCTTACAATTTTAGCGCCATATACTTTTTCCATATATCTCAAAGAATATATATGCTCCTCCTCTGTGGTACCACTACAGGCATCTTCCACCACGTTTACCTTAAAACCCCGCACAAAAGCACCAAAGGCTGTATGCTGTACACATATATTCGTGGCTACACCACAGATGAAG
>WALG01000003.1 GCA_015522955.1 DHVE2 group archaeon | reverse complement strand
GGAAGGCGATGAGAGCGTCCAACCAGAACATAAGCGTGCACAGGGTACCATGGTATCAGGGTATAATAATTTGCGGCTTTATTACAATATGTAAATAAAAAAACAAAACCTATTTATAGAGCGTTGCGAATTACATTTTGAGTTTTCATGGGAAAAGAAATACTTGACAGACCGCTCAAGGATATAATAATCGAGATCCTTGGAAAAGATGGCCGCTCCATAAACTCTCTCTCTAAAGAACTGGAGGGAAAAGGCATAAAAAAACATCGACTCATACTTACAGGGTACCTTCAGGCAATGACAGATCTTGGCCTCCTTAAGGAGAGAATAATCAAACCTGCCAAGGTTTTCAGTGTGAGAGAGAGAAGAGAGAAAAGCATCTATGCGATTATAGGAGAGAAGGCAAAACAGATTGCGGAGGAGGAGGCATCAGATATAACACTCTATATTCTCTACAGGCTATTTAAAAGACCCATATTTATGAGAGAACTTGAAAAATGTGGGGTAGGCGTACCCATCAACAAGGAGAAAGTGTATGGTGAGGAGAGAAAAAAAGCACTAAACATGCTTCTAGAACAGGGAATAAATATCCCAAAAAATAATTCAGCATATCAGCCCACCAAAGCGTACGAGGAAGAATATCAGCACATACTTAGAGATCTTGTAGTTGAAGCCTATGACCTTAGGGGATTTATAATACAGAATGAAAAATATCAGATGAAACTGGAATCGCTTTAATTATTTGATTATGCCGTATCCTATCAAGCGCCATCTATTCATTATCTTTCTGCCTATGGCAACCCTCTGACCCTTCTCGGCAATTGCTGGATATTTGAGTTTTATATCCACCACGTTATCTCTTGCACTTGTCACCATACCAATGGTAGCCAGGGTGCCTATATTGAGCATCAGCACTTCTCTGGTTCGAATTCTCTCCACTTCTCTTTCCTCACGAGAGCCAACTACCCGCTCAAGAAGATGCGTATCCATGGTGAAATCCTCAAGAACCGGAGGTAAAGTTCCAGGCTTACCGGCCATTCTGCCTAGGAGGCCATCATTCTTTGTTATCGCCGGATCTAATTTTGTACCAATCCCAACAAGACCTCCCGGCCTTATCTCATTCCACTCTCTACCACCTGCCATAAGTGATGATATCTCTGTGTAAATTGGTTCCCATCCTATCTTCTTTCCCTCGGAGATATAGAATCCAGGCAAAATCTCAATCTCGTCACCTACTTTGAATTTGCCTTGAATAAGGGAGCCACCTATTACACCACCCATTAAATCTTTCGGTCTGGTACCTGGTTTATTAACATCAAAACTTCTGGCAATATAAAGTCTAGGAGGCTTGGATGGGTCAAAATCGGGAGTAGGTATGTGTTTTTCTATTGCCTCGATGAGCACATCTATATTTGCATCATGATGTGCACTCACAGGGATTATTGGAGCGCCTTCGGCACTCGTACCCTTTACAAAATCCAATATTTCCTGGTAGTTTTCTCTGGCACGGTTGTCATCCACAAGGTCTATTTTATTCTGCACAACTATGATATTTTTTACACCCACTATGTCCAACGCCATGAGATGCTCCTTGGTCTGAGGCTGCGGGCATTTCTGGTTCGCCGCAATTACGAGCAAAGCACCATTCATTATGGCCGCACCACTGAGCATTGTGGCCATGAGAGTTTCATGCCCCGGAGCATCAACAAAAGAAACCACACGGAGTAATTCCGCGCTGTTGGGACATTTTGAAGGATTGGAAACATAACAGGCAGGGGGATCCACATTTTGACATTTATAAAAAGCAGCATCAGCATAACCCAATTTTATAGTTATACCTCTCTTCATCTCTTCGCTATGAGTATCTGTCCACTTACCTGTTATTGCCTTTGTTAATGTAGTTTTGCCATGGTCCACATGCCCAACCATTCCGATATTTACTTCAGGCTGCTTCGGAAGGCTCATGCTTCTCCTTCCTTTATTGCCTCATCAATGGGCTTGGGGCCATATTGCACAATCTTCATATTTATCTGCACAATCTCCGCAGAAATTGTATTACCACGGACCATTTTTTTCTTTCTCATTCCTTCCCTTGTGGGATGGAAACCTATACCACCCTTCAGAAGCAATTTCTTTCTGCGTGTACCTTGAAGATTCTTTCTCATTGGAAAACCATCCTTATCGGTGCCACCCGTTATCAAGAGTTTATAGCCCGGAAGGTCCACGAACACACCATCTATCTCCTGTCCTATTCTCTTACCTATCAACGAGTTGGCCTTCGTACCGGCAATCTCTTTCTGGTAGGATTTGCCTGTTTGAGTGTCATTTATAACCACTTTGAAAGTCGCCATCTAGCATCACCTTTATCCGCATAATAGGAACTTTTATTTTAAAGTTTTTGACCACTGAGCAGAGACTCCAATTGAGGGCCTACATAATTAAGCACTATGTTTGCACGGGCCACCATCTCTTCCTCGTACATTTCCTCCTCGCTGTAGTAAGGGGCCAGTGCTCCAAGAACAGCACGGGATATGCGCTCTTGAATGTCACCATCTTCAATACCTTCTGCAATTTCCCTAGCCTCCTTCACAAATCTCTCCCTCACACGTATATCCTCGCTATTGTCCTCAAATATACCATGTTTCATCATATCAATAATCAATGCTATAACCAGTTCGTTTACATATTCCTCAAGCATTTTGCAGTATTCTTCGTCCATGCACCTTGAAGTTGAGGCTCCTATAAAAACCTATTCCCCCCAGATTTCAGGATTTCTAGCATAGATTCTGCGAGCGTTATCCATTATCCGCATCCAAGTATCTTCTCCGTACTCCTGTATCACCCATTTTGCTCTCTTTGGCACCGATTCTATTGGCAGCACCGCATTGGGGCGTGTGGGCTCATCCATAAAATCAGTTTCAAGGAGAAATCTCGTGCCCTGAGATAGCGCTTCTCTAACATTCTTGCGTGAGCATATAACCGATGGAAATATGCCTTGATTTCTCTCATCCACCACAGGTGGGGAATAATGCTTTATCACCATATCCTTTGCCAATCCTGCAAGAGTTGCAAATCTTGCCAGATCACTCCAGGTTTTTTCAGTTGCACTCTCTGTGTGCAGTATCACCGGACATCCAGCCTCCTTCGCAAATTTCATACCTTCCACAATGAGTGCATTACTTTTCTCCCAAATTTCATCGCTCACGGTGAAATGGGGTCTTCCAATTTCTCCTATAGCATCGGCTCTGCCTTCCGCCACATACTCATAGGCAAGGTGCAGTCCCCTGAGGAGAAACTCATATGCATCCTTAACCTTCCAGCCATTCTCAACTAGATGCACCATGTCCACAGGATATGGCCCTAGGGTTACTAGAACTTTCACATGTGTATTTCTTCTTACCTCAGTGGCTATTTTAAATGTGTCCTCGTAGATGCGGAGATAGTAATTTTCATCCATGGGATAATTGTAATTGGGCACGTTGGTGAGATTTATATGTGTCCCACCCGCTCTCTCAAATCTCTTGACGGCAGCAACATTCTCGCCATGGATCTGAAGATGAAGATGATTATCAAAGACAAACATTCTCATCCCTCAAAGATGAGTTCTCCATTCTCAAATATTCTCACAACCTCCTCACATCCAAGGAGTTTTTTTATCTTCTCCTTTCTTTCCTCCATATACACCCGGAACTCCTCTTCTCGAGTAGGGTCCATAACCTTCACCGCCGTGTTGTAAAGCGAAATCTGCAACTTTACATCAAATCTCAACTTCTCGTCCAGGTTCTCGAGATTCACATCCATATAACACGAAATTATTGGATATATTTAAAGAATCCTGAAATTATGCCACTGTAAGCGTGGTAATAATAAATTGAACTTCATATGGTATCACAAAAAATTATAAATCTCTGTGCATATAGGTATCCATGATTTTGAGAGACAAGAGCAAGATAACGAAGATGCTGATACTTCTTGAACTTCTAAGAGGCAGAGGAAAACTTAAGGAGATTGCTGAGGCTATAGATATCACAGTTCAAGGTGCCTCCGAGTATCTAAAAGTTCTGGAATCGGAAGGTCTCGTTAAAAACTGGAAAATAACACCACATGGATGGGAGTATCTCGATAGTGCTCTAGAAGAACTAGGCGATTTTGTACATGATGCAAATAAAATCATGAAGAGAAAGAAGATTGCCGAGGCAATCGCTGGAGAGAAGATAAAGAAGGGAGATAGGGTTGGGCTATTTCTTGAAAATGGGTATCTACATGCGTATCATCGTGAGAGTTCATCTGTGGGAATTGCAATAAATGATGCGGAAATTGGAGAGGATGTGGGTGTGAGTAATCTGAGAGGTATTGTGGATATAAAATTTGGAAAAATTACTGCAGTGCTCATGCCTCCAGTGGAAGAGGGTGGTTCTAGGGCCATAGACATACAGCGAATTAGAGATTTCACTAAGAGTAACATAGGAAAAAAAATCGGAGTTTGTGGAGTTGTGGCTCATGTGGCTCTGAAAGGTTTACCTGTGGATTTTGAATTTTCTTCCGCAAATGCTGCAGTGGAGGCTGCTTACCGTGGATTTGATACCATTCTCTTCATCTCGAGAGAAATGATGCCTTATACTCTGAGGATTCTGGAGGAAAGCGGAGTTAATTTTGAGGTTTTCAATGCAAAGAATCTTTAATATGAGGAATAGGAAACTCTAAGTTCCGGTATCTCCACACTTGAGCCAGGTTCAACATACCCAACCGCACAAGCATCCTCTATTTCCCTTTTAACCTCCTGCTCACATTCCTCAGGGAGTATTATGGCAAATCCCATTCCCATATTGTAGGTGCGATACATTTCCTCGAGATTCACATTTCCCTGCTCCATTATGAGTTCAAATATCTTCTGTGGTTTCAGGGGTGAGTCGATTACGTAATGCATTTTCTTTAGTCTCATGAAATTTTTGAGTCCTCCGCCAGTGATGTGCACAAGGCCATGAACCCTACATTTATTAAGCACACGCAGAACCTCACGAACATATATACGTGTAGGAATCAGAAGTTCCTCACCCACACGGTGATTTCCAATTTTCTCTTCTAGGTTAAGAACCTTACGGGCCAGGGTAAGCCCGTTGGAATGTATTCCTGAACTTGGTATTCCCATAATTAAATCTCCACTGGATATCTCATTTCCAGTGACCAAAGAGGTCTTAGATACAATGCCTATACTGGTTCCTGATAGGTCCAATCCATTAACAAGTTCCGGAATCGTTGCGGTTTCCCCGCCCACAATATTCACATTGGCAAGTTTAGCACCTTCATTCAAGCCTCGCCCTATCTGCTCTGCAATCTCCTCATCATATTCACTTATGGCCAGATAATCCACAAAGGCAATGGGCTCTGCACCAACGCAGATAGTATCATTCACGTTCATACCTATGCAATCCACGCCTATAGTATCCCATTTACGCATCTGATTTGCTACGATAACTTTGGTTCCTACACCATCCGTGTTCATGGCGAGGTAATAATCTCCCATATCAATCAGACCTGTGAAATACCCTGGAAGGTTTAGGGGTGGGTATCTTTCCCTTTTGAAGGTAAGTTGCGATACCAGTTTATGAATAAACGTACTTTCTCTATCTATATCCACACCTGCATCCTTATACTTCATAGATGGCACCTTCTTTGACCTTTAGAAGCCACTTTCTAACCTCGATTTCATCCATCTTGCAAGGGTTGTATTTCATAAGTCTGTCCTGTGCTATTTTCTTTGCCAGAGAGTCAAGGTGCTCATTTGGAATCTCTAGTCTTTCAGGTATTCCGAACTCCCTATTTAGAGCCATGACCACCCTTGCAAGATCTTTTACTCCGAGAACTCTTTCAATATCTCTAAATCTCGTGGTACAGGTCTGATTCGCACGTATCACATAAGGAAGGAGTATTGCGTTGATTTTTCCATGCTCAATTCCATACCTCGCCCCGAGGGTGTGGGCTGCCGCATGACAGAGTCCGAGTCTTGAGTTTGTGAAACCCATGCCGGCGAGCATGTTGCCATAATGTACCATCTCTCTAGCCGTCTTTTGACCCTTGATTGATTCAGGAAGATATCTGATGATAATCTCAATGGCTTTAAGAGCAAGGGTATCACTTATGATATTCTCAACGTTGGAGGTGTAGGCCTCGATAGCATGTGTGAGTGCATCCATGCCTGTGTAAATAGCAATATTTCGAGGCATACTCATTACAAATTGTGGGTCATAGATTGCCATATCAGGAATGAGTTGTGGGCTCACAACCCCCCGTTTGTTACCTGCAGAATCTTCAATTACTGCCGCAGCGGATACTCCACTTCCGGTGCCACTGGTGGTCTCCACAGTGTAAAATCGACACTTTTCTCTGAGTGGAGGCAGAGCCGAGGAGTACATATCTTCCCAAGATATATCGGGGAATTCGTACATTACCCATGCTATCTTTGCTGTATCTATTACACTGCCACCGCCCACAGCAACTATACTCTCAGGCTTCTCTTCCCTGACTTCTTGAGCAATAAGTTCCACGTCTCTCTCCGTTGGCTCCTTCGCCGCACTGCTTCTCTTAACAAAGGAAACTGAATAGTTTCTCAATGGAAAAATGGATTCTACGTTTTTCCATATATTTGGACCTGTGATCACGTGAACCTTTCCCTTAATCACCTCAGGGAGTGCAGATATGGAGCCCATACCGAATTTTATATAGAGTGGCGAGAGAAATTGCATACTCTAAATACTCTTTTAAGATTTAAAGAATTTGCCTCTGCAAACCATGCTCCACAACCTGTGACATGAGAGTTGCCATGGTAAAATGAATCTTTGCAGGAATTCCATCTACACTAAATGATGGATGTAGAAGAACTCCATCTATGAGACCACACTCCTTCATCTCCTTTATTACCTCTTCCTCATTCCAAGTAAGAAAATTTTCTCCTGCAATGATGGAGAGCATGGCAACAAGGGCATAGGCACCCCAGTTTGATACTGCTGAGATTATCAGATGCTCGGTAGGCACGGTGGAGACTATTTTGTTACCGAGAGAAACATATTTTTCTATGAGTGCGGATATTTTTCCCATACCAACTTCATTACCACCGTCTCCTATACCAACAGTTGGTATGCCACGTTTCTCAGCAGCCAGAAACAGGGAATCTATAGGAGATGTGTTTACATCTAGACCTCGCATGGAATAATATTTCCCATTTCTGCTCCTACCCGGTAACTCCACGGCAATAAGGAATGAATAATCTTCCAAAGGAATTTCAGTGTATTCTTCTGCAGGTATAAATCTGACACCTTGAGAGGTAAGAAATTTTCCAACCAATGGATATGTAAGAACCTCCGCCTCGCCACCCAGTTTCTTTATAGCATGAAAAATTGCAAGTGCACCTGCAGGACCATCATTTTCTGGGGTATTTAAAGGAGGCACAGGAAAACCCGTGACTATGAGCACATGCTCCAACTTCTCAAACAACTCCTGCGAGGCTTTCTTCACAAAATCGCCATTATGGAGGCGATATTCAGGGTATATTTTTCCCATTCCTCGGTTTCCGAGGTCTGTATTGATGAGGTGTGAGAGCATGCTGAGTCATCTCCTCCATGGATAAAAAGTTTATCAGTTTTCGATTTTTGCAATTCTCTTACTATCCGAAACATCTATTTTCTCCCCTTTTTGATACACCATATTGCCACCCCTGTCAGGATTGATGTTGCGACAATTCCTGCAACTCCTTCGAGCCAATATATTTCAACACCACCTCCATTGCCCTTGCTTCTGTGATTCTCATAGCCTGGCGTTGGATTCGGCTCATCGTAGAAATCATTGGTGAAATTATCTGTATCATAGCCACCACGATATCTGGCCCAACTATGCCCCTCTGCTATTTTGGGAAGTTTTATAAGACCTGGATTTCTCTCTCCCACAGCATCACCCTCTTTAGTTTCGGGATTATATATCGAGACATAATCCCAGGGCAAACCCCATCCATTTAAAGCAAATATCTTCACGTTGCTCGGCACTTTCCAATACTCCTGAAATTTCGTCTCATTCCAGCATACAACCACATACTGGCCAGGCTCAATCACCGTGGGATGAATAAAGTGCAATAACCCTGCCACGGAATAGATGGAGACATCCCCGGCGTAATTGCATTATCTTACCCTCTATGGAGATTTCGTATATGGTTCCATCATATCCCACCACAGAGCCAATGAAACTCTCGTTACTTCTTTTTGAAAATCCACATAAGTTCAACTCTCCCTCGCTTAATATTCTTCGGGCAAAACCGATATGATGTGGATCTCCTCGGAACATTGGCATGTAGGCTTCGGGTTATTTTCGATCATATGTTCCCCCTAACCATACACCTCAGTTAAAGTCTCCCTGCAAAATATAATCCCCGGCTCACCATTGTTCCAGCCGCCGATAGGTGCAATGCGCCAGCTCTCTGAGGGATCTTCTATGAATATTAGATTGAAGGGCACGATGTCTCCATAAAGGATCTGAATATTCATCTCTATCTCAAAAACATATGTACCATTGATGTATGAAATGGCAACAGAGATATTTACGCCGTCCTTCGGAAAACACTCTGTTTTTCCATCCATATTGATGTAAATACTATGGTGTTGAATTATGAGTTTCAGTAGGTGGTGAATATCTTTGTCATCATTTATGAGGAAGAGTATGTAGAGATGTGAATCATCATGTTTCAGTGCAAGGGTGATGTTAAGCGTGCCCTCAACTATGGGAGAATATGGCCCGCCATTTTTCCAAGAGTATTTGTAAACTTTGGCATCATTCCATTCTTCCTGCTCTATTTTTCCGTCAATATGCGGCAAAATTCTCGCTTTAGGAACTTTTAGCGGGGCCTCCGTTTTTAAACTCAGAATGTTTGAATCCGTGACTTCATAGGGGAGGCTCAGATTATAAGGATTGTTCTTGCTTTTATAGCGGGCGAATAGTTGAAACTTTCCAACGGGAAGTTTCAGTATTCTTTTTCCATTTTTAACATTTAGAAACGAGTAAAGATTATCTACATGACTCCATTTTTTCTCAGGTGAGAGAGGGGGTGCAGTCCAGTTACACGGAGTCCTGTACAATTCATATTCCGTACCATTTGAATACTTTAAAATATAAGTATATGCCCAATTAGGGGCTTCTATGGTTTTATCCCCTCGGTTGAAGATGGTGATGGTAACATTGAAATTTGTTTCATCCGTCACGATATGAATTTCAACTCCTCCTATTTTCCCAGTGTGTAGCATGAGCGATATATAGGCTGTACCCATTGCCAGGATGATGATGGAGGCTACGAGTATGCCCAGTAGTTTTCTCATAATACCACCTCAAAGATAAGTATGTGCAGCCAAATATCCATCTTTAGATGCACTTGATGGATTATAGGAGCTATCTCCATACCAAGAGCCTTTATCCCCGTTACTTGGATTGTCCTCTATTAGTGCATGCTGATGAGTTGAGAGTTCATGGTAGGCTCTATATGCGGCATAGTAATAGGCCTCATCCATAGATACATATCCATCTTTGTTTCCATGAGAATCATCAGTGGAAGGGTCTCCATCAGGATTTAACAGATCGCCATATCCCACTAGGCCATCTCTAAATCTCTCTCCAAAGCCATTATCTTCCTCTGTATATCGAGCAGAGGTGATTATCACTCTATTATTTGCACTTAAATAAGGTATTATGCCTCCACTAAAGCAAGGCTGGAATACAAGAACCATTCTTTTTGCTGAAATACTGTTAACTAAATCTGAGATTTTTTGATAGGATATGGCAGTATGGGGATTATATCTTATTAGGAAAGAATGCTCTATAGGAGAGATCCCGTGGCCAACCCAAAACAAAAATAGAAAATCATCCTCAGTCATTTTACTTGCCAGAACATTAAACACATGGACAATATTTTCTAATGTGGCGTCCATATCCACATTTTCCCTACCCGCATCTTCAAATCCAAGATAGTATATGTTTTGTGCTGTATAACCCATATTAATTAGATGGCTGTAGACACTATCACAAAGATTACGATACCATTTTTTAGGCAGCTGAACGGGATCATTATACACTATAATTGCAAATCTTTTATTGTATACAGTGGGCTCCTGCCAGCCGTTGTGTGCAACACCATATACACACTCATAGTAATCACTCAACTCATCCTCATCCGAGTTCCATGTATAAGCATAAGTTCCATATGTATAGAGTTCCTCATAATCACTTAGCCCATCATTATCGGTATCCGTATCCTGAGGATTGGTGCCATACTCATACTCTGCTTCATCGCTTACATGATCTCCATCTGTATCCGGATTATGCGGGTCAGAGTATACCATTATATGGTGCCATGTAGTTCCAAAGGTGCAGAGCCAGATATACCATCCTGCCTCCTCCTGAGAATCGCTCAATCCATCTCCATCTGAATCTGGATCGCTACCTCCACCTCCGGAATCCCAGGCCATTATACCGTAAGTTTCCACGAGTCCATTCCCTCTATCTTCTCTAACTGCTCTCTC
>WALG01000002.1 GCA_015522955.1 DHVE2 group archaeon | reverse complement strand
TATTTAAATAGGTGATAATAACGGGATTGGTGATTCATAGGTACCAATACGAGAGAGAAAGATAGTTTTATCGAGAGTTGATGCAGAACTAGGTAACTTTATTAAAGAATACAGGAATGGACATCTGGCGATTCAAATGGAGGACCCGTTGCTCAGGAAAGCGTACCGTATAGAGGAGAAGGCACAGCATGATTATGCAACGTTTCTTGCTGTAGCCAAGGATTTAGGCTTGGAAAATACTGAAGTTATGAGTGTGCTGCGTAGAATCTATGTAGAGACTACCATACATAGGCGACTGGTGGAGGCAATAATGGAGGCCATGAAGGATTTGGAGAAATTGAAAACTCTTGAGATATCCAAAGAGGAGGAAGAGAGTCTTCTTCGGGAACTTGCAAGTATGAAGAGGGGAGAAATTATACGGTACTTTGCCCGCAGCCATCTTGAACTTGAAAGAGATATGGAGTTACTTTATCAGGATATTGCGGATAGGGCTGTACACCCTCTATTTCAGCAAATTGCAGAGGCTATAAGAGATAACGAGGTGGAGCATCACAAACTTCTTGAGGATCTGATTCGCGAGGCGTAATTTTTATAATCATTGGGGGAATCCCAAATATATGATTGAAAAGTTCAGATGCCAACTGGTGACTTGGAAAGATATAGAGAACTGGTCAAAGGAGATTGTAAAAAAAGTTTCTGAAAGTGGCTATGAGCCCGAGATTGTGATTGGACTGGCCCGTGGCGGTCTTGTTCCTGCTAGGTTAATTGCAGATTATCTGAATATCAAGGAACTCTATGTTGTAAAGACAGAGCACTGGGGTGTAACTGCTACACCTGATGGACAGGCAAAACTGGCTCAGGGGTTGCAGGTAAGCATTGAAGGGCGACGTGCGCTCGTGGTGGATGATATAACTGATACCGGACAGAGTTTGAAACTTGCTGTGGAACATATCTCGAGTCACAGACCTGAGGAGATAAAAAGTGCTACGCTACTACATATAACCCATTCTAAATATGTACCTGATTACTACGCAGCGCCAGTACCTGAGGATAAATGGACTTGGTTTATATTTCCATGGAATGTTTATGAGGATCTCCGCAATCTCATACCTAAAACTCTCTATGTGGATAGAAATATGAGGGAGATAAAGGATGCCCTGAAAAAGCAGTTCCAGATAGATGTGAAGTTACCCATCATAAGCGAGGTGCTAAAAGACCTTGAAAAAAGGGGAGTTGTGAAACGAAAGAATGGACACTGGGGGAAGATGCAATGAAACTGCTTCGCGAATCACTACTCAATGCCCCCGTTATAATGAAAGGTTCGTATCCCTATTTTATTCATCCTCTTACCGATGGTATTCCACAAATAGATCCTGCAGTGCTCAAGGATGCGGTGAATGAGATAATAAAGGTGATTGATATAGACTCTTTTGATAAAATTCTCACCATAGAGGCCATGGGCCTTCCACTTGGTGTGGCCCTCAGCATGGAACTCACAAAACCAATGACCGTTGTGAGAAAGAGGCCTTACGGATTGCCGGGAGAAGTTGAGGTCGAGCAGCATACTGGCTATTCCACAGGTAAGATGTACATAAATTCAATAAGCAGCGATGATAAGTTACTTTTAGTGGACGATGTGCTCAGCACGGGAGGTACGATGATTGCTGTGGTAGAGGGTCTTCACAGGATAGGAGCAAAAATCTCAGATATAGTTGTAGTTGTTAACAAGAACAGAAATATTGGGGAAATTGAGCGCAAGATAGGTCATAAAATAAAGGCGATAGTTAATATAGAGATTGTGAATAAAAAGGTGCGGGTCTTAGATTAAAGTGTTTTGTCAAGGAACTCATCAATTTCCTTTTGGAATGTTTTGTAGAAATGGGCAATCAAATCATCCTTCACCTCGGGAGGTAGTGTGAGCACTCCCAGTTCTCCCAGAGATTTTAGAAGCAAGGTATTTGCTTCTGCCTCTTTCACCTTTGAATCCACGTATTTGAGAATTGCATCTCTTATTTCCTCTCTTATTTTGGGATTATTCTTCATTTTCTCCTTCAAATAGGATTTTATCTCATCTTTAATTATATCCCTTGCAACCTCCAGAAATAGATCTTCGTTGGGTAGAACTTTATCCGTTTTTTTCAGCAGTTCCTCTAAATTTTCTATCATGGATAATATTATGCGTTTTGATTATAAGTAACTTACCGTACAGCATACAGCATCCAAATTTAAATATTTGCTGTGCATGGGGAATTAAATGAATGGCTATCTCATCGCTCTTCTGCTCTTTATCGGCTGGGGTATTCTGCTTTACTTGCTTTACAGATGTGGCAAGATAAAGGGAGCAGTATCCCTCATGGGTCCAGCCCTCATGATCAAGACCACAAAGGGTAGGAGATTCATTGAGAAAGTTGGAAAGAGTAAGTTCTGGAAATATTACGGAGATTTCAGCATAATTTTATCGTTCATCATTATGCTGGGGGTAGTACTTCTTCTTCTATGGCAGGCGCAATTAGTTTCCAGTATTCCGGCTTCTCAGGCTCCCTCACCTGTGGAGGCTCTTGGAATACCTGGTATAAACCCTGTTATACCTGTAACGTATGGGATTCTCGGCCTAGCAATAGCCATAGTGTTTCACGAGTTTGCCCATGGTTTTCAGGTTGCATTTCACAAACTTAAGGTTCTATCTCTTGGTATTCTTCTTTTCATTGTTCCCATAGGTGCATTTGTGGAGCCTGATGAAGAAGAGTTGAAGAAAACGCACAGAAGATATAGAATGCGTGTATTTGCTGCAGGCCCCATCACAAATATGCTCCTTGCTCTTGTGGCTCTCATGCTCGTACTCTCTATGGCGGGGGGTATAACACCAAAGTTTCAGGGATTATATGTATCCTCTAATTTTCAGGAGAATCCCAACTATGGGATACTTCCTGAAGGTGCATTTATTTTGGATTTGAACAATACACGCATAACATCCTATGAGCAACTCTATAATTTTACTGCACCACTGCCTGGGGATGAGATGTCGGCAACAATTTATCATAATAGGATTCATAATGTTACAGTTTATTCAGGGGTTATTGTAGAATCTGTTCTTAAAGGTTATCCCGCGGCAGCAGCAGGCATAGAACCAGGATGGATTATCTATTCAATAAATGGCACTGTTATACGGAATCAGAAAAATTTCTATGATGCTCTAAATAATACTCATAGTGAGGAGAGAGTACCTGTATGCATGTATCGTCCTCCTTCGCAATGGCATAATGTAACTGTTACACTGGCAGATAAGTATGAGTATTATGAGAAATATGCGCCAAATCTCAACAGGAACTACTACCGTAACAAAGGATTTCTAGGGGTGAGCGCATACTACCTGGGAGTGGCACTTGGTGATGTGGAGGGCATAAAGAGTGCTATTGCAGAGCCCTTTAAAAATACACAAACATTTTCGGATTATTTTATGAGTTTTATGGGCTATATAGGGCTTCCTTTTGTGGGTCTTATGCCTGTACCTTCATCTGTGCAATCTCTATTCTCCGTGCCATTTCCTGGATTCTGGCTCATTTTCAACTCCCTTTACTGGCTCTTCTGGCTGAATCTTATGCTGGGAATGACCAATCTTCTACCAGCGGTACCTCTCGACGGAGGCTACCTTTTCCGGGATTTGGTGGAGAAAATTGCAGAGAAAATGAAACTCAAAAATCCGCAGAGATTTGGTGCAGCGCTGAGTAGCGTGTTCAGCATCCTTGTTTTACTCCTTATCCTCTGGCAGTTTATTGCTCCTAGGATATAGGGAAGCGAGGCTCATCTGTACACTTCTTCCGCTCTTTGGGAACAGAGCACGATATCTGGGGTCCTTAGTTATTAAATCGTAAAATGTTATCACGGGTTTGCTTATTTTCAGTTCCTCCTTTAAATCTGGATCTGCGGATACAAAATTTGCACATAAGGTACACGGCTGTGGATCTGAGGCTAAAAAATAGCATATGCCATTGCGATTGTAGATGCATTTACTGGCCAGAGCGTACTTCATGATTTCCCCAACGGAGATAAAATAAATAAAATTTTCTACATATGTTTTTTGAAGTTTAAAATAGAGGCTGGGTGT
>WALG01000001.1 GCA_015522955.1 DHVE2 group archaeon | reverse complement strand
GTGCAGAGTGGGTAGCAGCATGTCCCATGTTATCCGAGACAGTATACGAGGTTATCACCACTGCCCCATAAAAAAGTGCCAGGGGAATTCCCACTATAATCTCCAAGATACCTCCCGCCAGCAAAAGTGCATATCCTGCCGATGGATATTCATCACCCATACCATCACCAACTTATAATACCTTATCACCTATATAATCTTTCTCATCCATACTTCAAAAAAGTCAGAGGGTTATTCGCAAAAATTAAGAATCATACCAAATTTTTAATATATATGTGAGCATATCAATTTATATGCTCTCCCTGGATCTCCTGAGATTCATTGTGGCTCTACCATTCTTTATATACGCCTCTTACTCTGACTGGAAAGAGAGACTCGTGTCCACAGGAGTATGGTTCTTCCTTGGTCTTTTCGCACTGGGATTTATGCTTTACCAGTATCACGATTTGCCCGGTATCATAGCCACAATTTCTGCAGCCATACTGTTTTATGAGTGGTTCTTTGAATGGGAGAAGAAGGTCTATTCCTATGCACTGCTCTCCATATCTCTACTGCTCTTTCTGTATGTACTCATAGTATCTGTGCTCAATGCATCCACCCATCTCACTCCTCTCCTTGCCACTATAGTGCTTCTGGCGCTTTTCCGTGCACTATATAAATTCGGGCTCATAAAGGGACGCGCCGATGCAAGAGCGCTTATGAGCATTGCGCTTCTCCAGCCTGCATATCCACTCACACTCTTTGGTCCATTTCCCCTTCTTATCCCTAAATATGTAGAACTCGTGCAGGTTACCTTTCCCTTTGCGTTTCTCAGTTTGCTTTATACGGGCATCGTATTCTTTGCATTTCTTCTTGGCCTTGGAATAGTAAATTTGAGTCGCAGAGACACAGGCTTTCCCGAGATGTTTATGGGATATCGAACACCCCTTAACGAAGTGGAAAAACACCATGTGTGGCTCATGGAGAGGATTGTAGATGGGGAACATGTACTATATCTCCGTCCCGATGAGCATAACCCTAAGGATATTGAGAATCTGAGAAAAAAGGGGATTAACAAAGTATGGGTGCAGCCAAAAATTCCATTTGTTGTGTTCATCACCGTGGGATTAATCCTTGCTTATCTCCTGGGCTCTCCCCTGTGATCTGGCTAAGGCACGGAGAAGGTCACTGCGGGTCAAGATACCAACCACTTTACCCTGTGAGTTCACAACCGGCAATCTTGAAAGTCCCTTTTTGACAAGCAGGAAAAGTGCATCCTCTATATCATCGTCTTCTCTGACATGATGAACTCTTTTGCTCATCACGCTTTCTACCTTTATTGATGATATTTCCTCAAACACATTCTTTTGCGATTCCTGAGGTATCTCCACAGGAATGGTATCCATAAAGTCAAATGGCGTGGGAAAGATGTAAACCCCCATCGCCTCCATTCTCTTTTTTATCTCGTTGAGTATATCCTTGAGAGTCAGAATTCCGATTAATTTACCCTCCTTGTCAACAACCGGTGCTCCACCTATGTTTCTCTTGGCCATAATTTCAGCAGCCTCTCTTATGCTCATCTGGGAGGATAGTGTTATCACATTGGGATTCATTGCATCTTTAACGCGCATTATCTTCGCCTCTTTTTCATCTCATAGAGAAGCATATCGTTCCACTCCACCTTATGCTTGAAACCATGTTTGGATAGAAAAGAACTTACCTTTTCTGTCACAACTCTTATTTCATCGCTATATACCCCTCGATATATGAAAAACTCTCTGCAATTGCTTATGGGCACCACAAGTCTCATTTTCCCTTCTCTGTTAAAACCTTCGGGTTTTCGATTGTGCCGAATATCTACCATATTCTCCTCAATGATGAGTTTTATGGCATCCTCATTGTCCCTGAACTGTCTACTCTGCTGAAAAAAGAGTTGGAGCATATCATCCCATACATCTTCCAGATCTTTCCATTGCACCGATTTATCGAAGATAATATGACTGTTCCATATCTTCATAAATCTCAATTACCTTGGGCATATAATAAATTAACGGTGCTTGCGGAGGAGATACTCTTTTATATTTTCAAATCTTCGCCCTGCTATGCTCTCTCATGAACTGATGCGCAATGTTGAGGAGGTTATTACTCCGCAAGAACTTGAGGAGGTTCTCAAATCCTCTCCAAGAGGCTATGTAGGCCTTGAACCCTCCGGGCGTGTACACCTCGGCACCGGATTAATCATAGGTAACAAAGTTAAGGATTTAAGCGATGCAGGTGTGGATATGATTGTGTTTCTGGCAGACTGGCACGCTATGATTAACGATAAATTTGGAGGAGATATTGAGAAGATTCGTCTCTGTGGAGAGTATATGCGCGGAGTTTTTGAAGCCCTGGGTATAAGAGCCAGATATGTATGGGCAAACGAATTCGCCTCTTCAAGTGAATACTGGGGTAAGGTGATAAAAATTGCAAAGAGAACCACCCTTAAAAGGGTAAAGAGAGCCATGAGCATAATGGGGCGCAGGGAGGATGAGGCAGAACTGGATTCCTCCAAGATAATATATCCCTTCATGCAGGTGGCCGATATATTTCATATGGACCTGGACATAGCACTGGGTGGCATGGACCAGAGACACGCGCATATGCTTGCCAGAGAGATTGCCCCAAAATTGGGTTACAAGAAGCCGGTGGCAATTCACACAGTCATACTCGCAGGTCTCAAGGGTGCGGGGAGAATGGACCCCCTGGAGGCAAAGATGAGCAAGAGCAAAGAAGGCAGCGCAATATTTCTTGATGACGATGAGGACGATATAAGGAGAAAGATAAAGAAGGCATACTGTCCACCAGAGGCTGAGGGAAATCCTGTGCTTCAGATTGCAAAGCATATCCTGTTTGCTTATTATATAGATAAACTGGTGATACCACGGCCTGAGAAATGGGGTGGAGACCTTACACTGCACTCATACCAGGAACTTGAAAATATCTACACAAATGGCGAACTGCACCCCATGGACCTTAAAAATGCGGTTGCCGGGGCTCTTGTTAACATCTTGAAACCTGTGAGAGAATATGCTGCTAAAAATGACGATATACCTCGTGCTCTGGGGTGGAAAAAATGAAAATTGAGGAGCATAGAGCAGTGGAAGATATAGAACTGCATGAACGAATGAGTGCCGGAGAACTTCTTGAAGCGTATTACCGCTCCGGTGGTTTTGTAGCGAAGAAACTGGGCATTGCAGAGAGGATACTGCTCCGCATGTTCACCGAAGAAAATACAACGTTTCTATCATTTCCAGCATGCATTGTGGCCACTGGCACCCGGGGAGTGCTCAAGGAACTTGTAAAGCGCAAACTGGTGGATGTACTTATAACCACATGCGGTACCCTGGACCACGATATAGCCCGAAGTTTCAAAAATTATTATCATGGCTCGTTTTTGATGGATGATGCTCAACTTCACCGTGAGGGCATAAATCGTCTGGGCAACGTGCTTGTGCCCAATGAGTCCTATGGTGAGGTAATGGAGAATTTTATGATGCCCATTCTCGAAGAATTATACCAAGAGAAGAAAGAATGGGGCGGGAGAGAGATTATTGATGAGTTTGCAAAGAGATTGAAAAATGAGGATTCTATTCTATACTGGGCGCATCGCAACGGAATCCCAGTTTATGTGCCCGGAATAACCGATGGCTCCTTCGGCTCACAACTCTGGTCATTCAGGGAGATGCATCCCGATTTTCACGTGGATATCCTGAAGGACGAGCATGAACTTGCCGATATAATCTTCGATGCAAAAAAAACAGGAGCCTTGATGATTGGTGGCGGCATAAGCAAACACCACACTATATGGTGGAACCAGTTTCGCGATGGGCTGGATTATGCAGTATATATCACAACTGCCGAGGAATGGGATGGCTCGCTAAGCGGTGCGAGGGTTCGTGAGGCCGTATCCTGGGGAAAAGTACGTGAGGATGCAAAGTATGTCACTGTGGAAGGTGATGCCACCGTTCTGCTTCCTCTTCTGATTGCAAGTGTTGTGGAAAAATTAGAGATTTGAAGTAAGTATCATGTAGAGGGTAAACAGGAAGGTTACTACACCTGAGATGAGTATTAACCAGTTTACTTTTCCTGCTTTTCCCCTTTTATTCCTCTTTTCTTCCAGTTCTTTTTCATATGCAATCTTATATGATGAATACTCAATTTCATTGGGTTGGGGGCTTAGTATCATTCCACTATATGGGTTCCCCTCACCATATGCAAATCTCTAAAATGTATGAAAGATTTATATAAATAGCAGTATTTCCGACGATATGGAAACTCTTGTTCTTGCGGTGGGAGGTAACGCTTTATTGCGTCCTGGTGATAAGGGTACTGCAGAGGAGCAAATGCTGAGAGCAAAGGAGACAGCGGAAAATATATATCCCCTATTTCAAAAATTCAAGGTTGTGGTCACCCACGGTAATGGGCCACAGGTAGGTGCTATACTTCTCCAAAATGAGCATTCAAGATTCGTTGTTCCCCCCATGCCCCTAGATATCTGCGGAGCCATGTCTCAGGGAGAGATTGGTTACATGCTGGCCCAGAGTTTTCAGAATGTTCTGGAGGAGAAAAATATTGAGAAGGAGATAGTAACCGTTATGACCCGTGTGGTAGTGGACAAAAATGACCCTGCATTTCAAAATCCAAGTAAGCCCATAGGCCCGTTCTACAGCGAGGTTGAGGCAAAGAAACTGGCCAAGCAAAAGGGATGGAGCATAATAGAAGATTCAGGGCGTGGATGGAGACGTGTGGTTCCCTCCCCGGACCCGCTGGAGATTGTAGAGAAAAATGCCATAAAGAATCTTCTTAATGCAGGATTTATAGTGATAGGTGTGGGAGGTGGCGGAGTACCCGTAATCAAGGAGAATGGAAAAATAAAAGGCGTGGAAGGAGTTATTGATAAAGACCTTGCTTCCGCAACTCTGGGTAAAGATATACATGCAGATAAGATGTTTATTCTCACCAGTGTGGAGCGGGTATATCTCAACTTTGGTAAACCGGAGCAAAAAGAGATAGAGGAGATGCATGTTGAGGATGCAAAGAGGTATCTAAGCGAGGGACACTTTAAAAAGGGAAGCATGTATCCAAAAATCCTCGCATCCATAAGGTTCCTTGAGCATGGAGGCAAGGAAGTGCTCATTACCTCCCCGGAAAGGCTATTAGACGCACTCAACAACGAAACAGGTACCTGGATTCTCCCATAAGCCCGAAGCGAAAGTTTTATGAATCGCTCCATATATACGGGTACCCAGAGAGTGGAATATGCCAAATAATAAAGCAGGGCAGCCAGGAGACACCGCCATCCATCGGCAGGCGTGCTCGCACTGGTGTGCTCGTCTTCCCGGACTCATATATCATAGCGGGGTGGGGTAGCCAGGAAATCCCGCCGGGCTCATAAAAGCCCCTTTAAAAAAGCGGCTTTACCCGTAAAGGGGCCCTTGGGAGACCCGGAGATCGGTGGTTCAAATCCACCCCCCGCTACTCATATCAGGTTTTACCTAAAATTTTAAATAGGAAGCATATTTGGGAGATTTGTGAATCCCACGGCAAAGACCTATGCTCTGTTTGCCCTCCTCACACTGCTTCTTATGGCAGTAGGCTACCTGCTGGGCTATATATACGGAGCAGTATTGCCGGGGCTATTTTTCTTTCTCATCCTCGCTTTTATAATTAACTGGGTAGCATATTTCTACAGCGATAGGATTGTATTATGGAGTTACAGGGCTAAAATCATAAAAGAGGAAGAAAACCCAGACCTATTTGAGATTGTACGCAAGGTATCTTTCAATGCCAGCATTCCCATGCCCAAGATAGCCATAGTTCCGCTTCAAATCCCCAATGCATTTGCCACAGGGAGAAATCAAAAAAATGCAGTGATTTGTGTAACCCAGGGGCTCCTCAACACCCTTAACAGGGAGGAGATTGAGGGTGTGATAGGCCATGAGATGGGACACATAAAGGATAGGGATACGCTCCTCATGACCGTATCTGCCACTATAGCCGGTGCATTTTCTTTTATGGCGCGGGTATATCTATGGAGAAGCATATTCTCAAGGGACCGAAATAATTCATGGCTGATCTACGTGATACTTGCCCTTGCCGCATTTGCCGCATTATTAATCCAACTCGCAATCTCAAGGCAGAGAGAATTTAAGGCAGATGAGCAGAGTGCAAAATTCACCAAAAACCCGCTGGCCCTGGCCTCTGCACTTAGAAAAATAGATATAGCAGTAAGAAGAAGACCTTTTACACAAGGCAATCCCTCCACAGCCTCGTTATTCATAGTAAACCCGTTTCATGGTAAGGGTTTCATAACCCTGTTTTCAACGCATCCTCCCACCGAGGAGAGGATAAGAAGACTGGAAAAGATGGCCCAAGATTATTCCTATCTATAAAAGTGAGAAAATTAAATAAGGGAGACTTCTTCCACAACGACTCCCTGCACATTATCAATATTGCTCAATTCTTCCTCGATGCGATCCGTAATGCCTCCTTCGTCCTTAACTACGACTTTCACAATCAGAGCCTTCAATCCAAAGGCTATCGGCTGAAGATCAAACTCCACAACACGACCTATTCCACCAATTCTCTTTTTTACTTCTTCTTTCATGGCCTCAAAATCTATATCCACACCGGATGGCATTATCTTGTAAGTTATGAGAACATCGCCCATTCAAATCACCTCATGGACCTTCAAACCCGCAGTTGGGGCATTTATAGGGTATGCTTTGCTCCCGGCAGTGGGCGCATCTGGCAATTGGCGTACCACAGTTTGGACAGCGAAATATTACGTATCCTTCGCCCACAAGCCCTCGACCACAGGAGGTACAGAACTCCAGAGTTTCCTCTTCCATTTTTATTCACCTGAGAGGGTTATTGAACTTTCATTTAAAAAGATTGTGATTCTCTCCTCAAAATGTTTAAACGATAAAAGATTACATGTTTCATAATGAAATATGCAAAAATCTTATCGCTTACCAGATTCTGCGGTCTTGCAACTCTGGTTATTTACTGGACGTTTACTATGCTAAGTATCTCAAAAAACCCATCATTTTCCGTTATGCACAATGCTCTGAGTGACCTAGGCTCTTCCGAGGCAAATGAGCCGTATCTCTATAATTATGGGCTGATAATCTCGTCACCTCTTCTCTTTCTATTCTCCCTGCATTTAATGGCCATGGCAAAAAATAAGGTTCAGGTAGTGGGCGGGGCATTTATTACCATAGCATCTTTATTTCTGGCGTTCATAGGTATATTCCATAGCGGTACAGCACCGCACGGATTTGTCTCTTCCTATTTCTTTCTCCAGTTCTTTATTGGTATGGAAATATTCTGTTGTGCAACCTCAAAAATATGGACTACGATGAGCACGGTGCTCTTTATCTCAGCGCTATCTGGTGCGTTTCTTCACTGGCCTTCCACCGCTACGCTGGAGATATACGAAATTGCAATTATAGCCATATTTGTAACAGCAATCGCGGTTTTCAATCCAGGAAAATTAGAGAATACAGAACATTCTCCTTAAAATCTATCTTCACCACGGAGGTTATCTCTATACCTATGGCATCCAGAGAAGGACGCACCTCACCCATTCGGGGACAGTTTCCAGTTTTTTCAAACTCGCACTCTTCACAGAGATTGCATGCACCTGGAAACAGCGCATATACGTAGGGATATTCCTTGAACAATTCACTCTCTCTTCGCAGAAGATATTTGAGCACTTCTCTTTTATCCTCTTCAAAGTTGTTGGCATCGATTTCAAACTTTATAAGAAGAGCACGATGATAACTTCTCACCCAGGAGAGAGCATCTCTCCAGGAGGGAACAAAGGGTGGGCAAGAGGGCCGTTTTCCATAGAATTCACAACCTCTGCATTTCCATACCGGGCGCGGAGTTACACGTATCTCTGATGCATCTATTTCCCTTTCGTATATGACTCTCACCGGGGTAGATATGGTTCAATTTTTTTATATCTTTTGGCTGGGAATATATTTACTTAAAAATTCACGAAATCTGTTGAAACTCAGAGATATGAAGTAGCGACTCTTTGAGAATTTCTATGCTGCGAAGATATTCTTCAAGATTCACATGCTCATATGGAGTATGGTCAAGTTTTGAATCGCCAGGTCCGTATGCAACCGCGTCCACAACACTCCTGCCTCTACATCTCTGGAAACTTTGAGAATGCTTACCGCATGGCTCATTTATCTCCCTCCAGCACCCTCAGGAATATCTTTCCCATATCGGTGAGTTCCACAGGCCTGCGCTCATACTTCTCGCCGTAATCTATAAGACCCAGTTCCTTGAGAACTTTGGCATTGAATTTCAATGTGGAGAGTGCCTTTTTGTGCTCTTGGCTTATATTTTCAAGAAGTGAGTTCAAAGTCTTATATCCATCACCGCCGTTACCGCCATTGCCACTATGATTGGCATTTGCTATTCTCTGCATTTTGTCAATTTTCCTAAGAATAAGCAACTGCGTATCGTTGAGAGCCTTTAATACAATACCACGCAAACACTTCAAAAACTCAGTTTTTATCTTAGGAGAGCGGAGAATTCCATCTAAAACCGTGCCCATTGGTGGGGCATCACGTCCCTAGAGTTTCGCTGTCCATATTGGGAGGCATCTTCCTCCCTTTCCATCATATATTGGTACGGCATCACTACCACCACCACTCCTATATGCATATCCTATTAAAAGATTTGGCCAATACAATTTGCCCAATCATTACTGATTTGTATAATGTAGGCACCCATTGCCAAACATTTTTATATCACTATACTTTTCACTTTAATTAAATATAATTAAAGGTGATAAAGATGGCAGATGAGAAGGAGAAGAAGTATACAACAGTGTCCATACCAACACCGCTATTCAGGAAAATAGAGGAGCGCATAAAAGGCACAGGATTCACAAGTGTGAGCAGTTATGTAACCTATGTGCTTCGGGAAATCATAGCGGAGGATGAAGAAGACGAGGAGCCCTTCAGCAAGGATGATGAAGAGAGGGTGAAGGAAAGGCTGCGCGCACTGGGGTATCTGGACTGAGGTGTTTTTATGGTTAAACCGCACGGAGGGAGACTCACAGAGAGACTTGATTTCAGCGATAGGGCGAGGGAGGAGGCAATGGAGATGCCGAGATTATCCATAACCCTTGATGAGGCCAGAGATCTTGGCAACATAGGCCACGGTGTTTTCTCACCCCTTGAGGGCTACATGACCCGCGAGGATTTTGAGAATGTGCTTGAGGAGGGAAGACTATCCAATGATTTACCCTGGACAATCCCAATTGTGAAGGATGTAGATAAGAAAGATGTGGAGATGCTTTTCCAGGAAAATGAGGTTGCACTCGTTTACAGCAATTTGCCAATTGCAATTCTCAAGGTTGAGGAAATATATCCCTATGATAAGAAGGAGTATGCAGAGAAGGTATACGGGACGACGAGTATAGAGCATCCGGGAGTCGCAGCGCTTATGAATAAGAAAAAGCACCTTGTGGGAGGAAAGATAACCCTGATAAACGATCCTCCAACAGAGTTCGCGAGATACAAACTCTGGCCAAAAGAGACAAGGGTGCTTTTCAAGGAGAAGGGCTGGAAAACCGTGGTGGGATTTCAGACGAGAAACGCGCCCCATGTGGGCCACGAGTATGTACAGAAAACTGCACTTACCTTCGTAGACGGACTGTTCATAAATCCTCTCATAGGCAGGAAGAAGAGGGGAGATTTCCGTGATGAGGTCATAATAGCCGCCTACGAGACACTTTTTGAGCATTACTATCCCAGGAACGTGGCCACCCTGGGTATTCTTGAAACTGAGATGCGCTATGCGGGCCCCCGCGAGGCTATATTCCACGCCATAATGCGCAAAAATTTTGGATGCACGCATTTCATAGTAGGTCGTGATCACGCGGGCGTTGGTAACTTCTACGGTCCCTACGATGCCCAGGAGATATTCTACGAGTACCCTGATCTCGGTATAACTCCTCTATTCTTCCGCTCCTTCTTCTACTGCAAAAAATGCGGAACCGTGGTCAATGAGAAGATATGCCCCCATGGCGAAGAGTACCATGTGAACTTCTCGGGAACGAAGATTCGAGAGATGCTGCTACGGGGAGAGAAGCCTCCGGAGATTATGATGCGCCCGGAAGTGGCGAAGGTAATTCTCTCCTTCAAGAACCCCTTTGTGGAGTGATTGGATGATTGTGCATCACTGGGATACGGATGGTATAACTTCCGCTGCCATTTATATAAGGATTCATGGTGAGGATGAACTTTTCACTCCCAAGATAGGCAATTTCTATCTCGATGCCGAGGATTTTGAAAGGGTCAAAGATTCTGAAAAAGTGACAATTCTTGATATGAACCTGCCAGAAGCGGAGAGACTTTGCGATTACGCTGAGGTGTACATCTACGATCATCATCGGGCTACGAGGGTGGAATGCGCCAGAGAGCACTACAATCCCTATCTAATGGGCGTGATGTATCCCTCCTGCACCACGGTTCTCATGGAAAGATTCTCGTATCCCCCCGATTATCTTGTTGCTCTGGGAATCTTGGGTGATAAGGGTCCGGATGCAAAGAAAATAGAAGAGTGGAAAATCGTGGAGAAAGTGATGCATCATGAAAAATTGAGCCTTGATGCTCTGCTTCTCGCTGTGGAACTCTTAGATTCAAGTTTCAAGATGAACGATAGAAAAGAGGTAATTGATAATGTGCACCTCGTGCTCAAGGGAATAAGGGAAGTGATTGAGAGCGAGAAACTTCACAGGAACCTTGAGTTCATATCCCGGGAGATTGAGACATGGAGCCGTAAAGCCGAGGATCGTGGAAAATACATGTATCTTGAGATGAGAAGTCCATATATGATCATATCCTCGGTCACGCGGAGAATAGCATGGGGCATGAAAAAGCCTGCCGTGGTAGTGAACCACAAGGATGATAGGGACGAGTTTTACATAAGATTTCCCAACAGCGAATCTTCTGCCCTGCATCTCATTGAAATGGCCAAAAGTTTGGGATACAATGCAGGTGGCAAGGAGGAAGTTATGGGAGCGGTGCTTCCCAGAGGCAAGGGGAAAGAATTCGCTTCTCAAATTCTGGAGGTGCTGAAATGGTAAATTACATAGTCTCCGGGCTTGAGAGATCCGGTACCTCGATGATGATGCAGATTCTGTATCTTGGAGGTATGAAGGTAGCATTCGACGAGAAACGCAAGCCTGATGAGCACAATCCGCGGGGTTATTTTGAACTTGAGGGAGGAAAGATAATAAACCGCCTGATGAAGGGCGAGTTTCCCATGGAGAAATATGAGGGCATGGTGATAAAAATAACATCTTTCGGGCTTCGTTACCTTCCCCGGGGCTTCAGGTACAAGATAATCTACATGCGAAGGGATATGGAGGAGATATTCGCATCCATGGAGAAGATGTCCGGAAAGCCGCTAAGCGAGGAGGAGAAGATAGCCTTCGTGAAACTCAATGAATATGCGCTCTCTCTTCTTGAGCGCAGGAGAGATGTGGATTATATAACTGTGTGGTACAACAAGGTTTTAGAGAATCCTCGCAGGGAGATTGAGAGAGTGAATGATTTTCTTGGCAGAATTCTAGATGTGGATTCTGCAGTTAAGGCTGTGGATCCATCATTATACAGAAGTAGAGTGGAGGTGAATGAATGAAAGGTGCAACAATCTGGTTTACTGGCTTGCCGTGCAGTGGAAAGACCACCGTGGCAGATAGGGTGTATGAGATATTGAAAGAAAAGGAATATAAGGTAGAGAGACTGGACGGTGACATAATAAGAAAGAGCCCAATTTCCCGGGATCTGGGATTCACAAAGGAGGATCGACGCAAGAATTTAGAGAGGGTAGCGTTCATAGCCAAACTTCTCTCCAGAAATGATGTTTTAGTACTCGCAACTTTTGTCTCTCCCTACAACGAGATTCGCAGGGATATCCAGAACATCATAGGACCCGAAAGGTTCCATCTTGTGTGGACTCGATGTCCCCTAGAGGTATGCATCCAGAGGGATGTTAAGGGTATGTACAAGAAGGCGCTTAACGGAGAGATAGAGAATTTCACGGGCATAGATGATCCCTTTGAAGAACCCACAGATCCTGCTGCAGATTTGATACTAGATACCGATAAAGAGAGTTTAGATAAGAGTGTTGAAAAGGTCCTTGCCTACATGAAGAGGCGAGGGTTAATTGAATGAAAAGAAACTCGCATATCTTTTAATCGCATTTTTCATCCTTGCAATTTTTTATTTTATCCCCACACCTGACAGATTGTCATACCATGGAAAGATGATGCTTGGAATACTTGTATTCGCGGCGTTTCTCTTCATAAGCGAGGCGCTGCCCTTAGGCATGGCAGGGCTACTCGTCATGGCTATTCCCCCCATCCTGGGCATATTCCCGCCTCAAGAGGTGTTCGGATTCTTTGGCAACGAGGCTGTGTTCTTCCTCATAGGTGCGTTCATTCTCGCTGCGGGAGTGCAGAAGAGTGGTATGCATAGGAGAATTGCATCCCACATGCTTCGCATATTCGGCAAATCTTCAAAACTCTATATTCTGGGCATCTTAGTTCTCGCTTCAAGCATGTCCTTCATAATATCCGAGCATGCGGTGGTAGCGCTTCTCCTGCCCATAATAGGCGCATCACTTATCACCGTGGAGAAAGGCAGTAATATGGGAAAGGCGGGTATGATTTCCTTAACATATGGAGCAACCGCTGGAAGTGTAGCCACGCTCATGGGCGGAGCCCGCAATCCATACACCGTTGCCTATCTTGCAGAGAATTACGGGATACACCTATCCTTCTTAGATTGGTCGATTATGGCATTACCTGTAACACTAATAATGCTGCCCACCCTGTGGCTTATAATAACCATTGTGCATAGGCCCGAGAGATTTGCACCTCCAAAAATAAAAAGTGAGGGAAAGATGAGCAGGCAGGAGATGGTCGTGCTGGGCATAATTCTCTTTACTCTGACAATTCTGCTCATAGTGAGAAGTTGGGGAATCGCGGTTGCAGTCATAATAGGTGCTGTCTTGCTATTCGTATTTGATATCCTATCGTGGAAAGATATCGAAAGGAGCATGCCATGGGGCATAATTTTGCTCTACGGCGGTGCCATGACCTTGGGTAAGGGATTGCAGATAACAGGCGCATCCCAGTGGCTATCATCCTCAATAATCGGTGTTATAGGCGAGAACCCCTACTTAATTCTCCTCATCCTCCTTATTATCACCGTGCTAATGACCGAGATAATGAGCCATGCCGCCGCCGTATCTCTAATGCTTCCTATCGGTGCAGGAATAGCCTCTGTAAGTGGCATGAGTGTACTTGTTATAAGCATGGCCATAGCACTAGCTGGAGGATTTGGTTATACATTACTTATAGGCACACCAGGAAATATTATGACCTATAGCACAGGTTATTTTAAGCAGAAGGACATGATGAAGACAGGAGTGCTTGCAGATTTGGTAGGCATAGTAGCCGTATTCATTATGGCCGTATGGTTATGGCCCTTGATGGGGGTTGTATGATGAGATGTCTGATACCCGTTCACCAAGAAAACTACGCGATTAATTCGCTGAAAAGAGCACCGCAACTCTGCGATGAGACCACGATTCTTTATATCCTTGATAAGAAACTTATAGAGAAGGTGCAGAGCGAAGCCTCCTATATCCTGCCAAGTTACGCATTGGATAATGTGGAAGAGTTCATAATCAATATCCACAGGCAAGAGGCGGAGAAGATAAAGAAGAGTATAAAAAAAGAGGATGTGGAGATTAGATTCCTTGTGGGCGAATATTATGAAAGTGTGGAGAGAGAGACGCTTAAAACTTCTCCAGATTTGCTAATGTGCGATTCTTATCTTCGAGGGTTGTTGAACATCGCCACGCCAATCTGGATAGACAGGGGAGGGGAGATAAAAGAGTGCACAATGGTGATAAATTCGCTGAAGCGAATAAAGAGCATCACCCATAGCATAGAGTTTGCAAGAAAAATATGCGAGAGATTGCATGCATCCTTCTATATTCATTATGCTCCAGGCGATAGTGAGGGCTTGGCTGCGCTCAAGCCACTGGGTAAAATAGTTTCAGAGGTGCGGGGAGAGTTGCTGGTATTTTCCAGAGATGCCACGTTAAAAGTTCCACAGCAGAGATGTGTGCTCTTGCTATAGAGGCAAATAATTATATTTGCGAGAATCATCACTAATACATGAACCAGAGAACATACAAGATTATTGGTAAAGTGCATCTGGGAAAGACTATCAAAATTGGTGATTTTGTAGTGATAGGTGTTCTACCACGGGGTTATGAAGAGGGAGAAATTGAAACGTACATAGGTGACAATTCAGTTATAAGGTCCCACACAAGCATCTATGCGGGAAACAGAATAGGCAAGAATTTTCAAACTGGGCATGGTACAAGGATAAGAGAATTTAACGAGATTGGCAATAATGTAAGCATTGGCACCAATAGCGTGGTAGAATTTAAGGTAAAAATAGAGGATAGAGTACGCATTCATTCCCAAGCATTCATTCCAGAGTACTGTGTTTTAAAGAAGAATGCATGGATTGGGCCGCGGGTAGTGCTCACAAACGCCAAATATCCCAGATATCCTGGAGTGAAAGAGCATTTAGAAGGTGTGATTGTTGGTGAAAATGCCAAGATTGGCGCCAATGCCACAATACTCCCGGGCGTAAAAATAGGAAAGAATGCAGTTGTGGGTGCAGGAGCAGTAGTTACCAAAGACGTGCCCGATAATGCTGTTGTGGCTGGCAATCCTGCAAAAATAATTAAATGGGCAGACGAACTATCCTACTAAAAAAAGGTGATACTATGAAATACAACCTTGTAGAAATGTATGTAGGCGAGGATGTTATCAATGCTGCCATTGAAGTTATAAAGTCCAAGAGATATATAAAAGGTCCTCAAGCCAAGGCGTTTGAAGATGAGTTTGCAAATTATATAGGCGTGAAGAAGGCTGTAAGCACCAGTTCAGGCACAACTGCACTCTGGCTCATCTATGATGCTCTAGGCATAAAAAACGGGGCTGAGTTCATAGCCCCCTCGCACACGTTCATAGCCACAGTCACTCCTGCAATGCATATGGGTGCCAAGCCCATTTTTGTGGATATTGATGAGGAGACATACACGATCAATGTGGACGAGGCAAGAAAGAAAATCACTCCCAAAACGAAGGCCATTGTGGCTGTGCATCTATACGGACATCCTGCAGATATTAAGCCTCTGAAAGAATTGGCGGAAGAGAAGGAACTTTATTTTATTGAAGACTGTGCCCAGGCACATGGAGCCGAATACAGGGGGAAGAAGGTTGGCACCTTTGGAGATGCTGCAGCATTTTCGTTCTTTCCCTCCAAGGTCATGACTGTTGCAGGGGATGGGGGCATGGTAGTTACCAATAATGAGGAGATAGGAGAGATGATCTCCATACTCCATGATCAGGGCAGAAGGGAAAAGTACAAACACGAGTATCTTGGCTACAATTTCAGAATGAGCGAGATTCTAGCCGCTGTGGGCAGGGTACAGTTAAGACATCTTGAAAATTGGATTGCTAGAAGAAACGAAATTGCCAAGACCTATAACGATATTCTTGGCGATGTTGTAAAGGTCCCTGTGCCCAAAGAATGGGCAAGGCATGCTTATTATGTTTACACAATAAGAGCAAAACGCAGAGACGAATTGAGAATGTACTTGAAAAATCACGAGATTGCCACCGGATTTTACTATCCCATTCCTGTTCATCTACAACCTGCAATAAAGAAGATTATAACCCCCTCTAAGTTACCAGTTACGGAGAGAGTTGTGAATGAGATACTCTCGCTTCCCATGCATCCGTTTATGAAGTATGATGACGTAGAGTTTATAGCCAATAAGGTTATTGAATTCTACAGGTGAGTGAGATGAAGATAGCATTAATAGGCACCGGATACTGGGGCAGAAACCATGCAAAGGTGTGGCGTGAACTCAAGGATGAGGGCAAGGTTGAGGATGTGATTCTCTGCGATATTAATGAAGATGCTGTCAAGCCCCTGGCTCAAGATTTTGAATTTGAATATTCGACCGATCCTCGGGAGATTATGGAGTGTGAAGATATAGATGCAGTGGATATTGCATCATCTACTCCGAGTCATTACACACTTGCCAAGAATGCCATGCTCCACAGCAAGGATGTGTTAGTAGAGAAGCCCATGGCCGAAAAAAGCGAAGAGTGCAGAGAGTTGATAAACTTGGCAGAGAATAAGAAGAGAATACTCATGGTGGGACACATATTTCACTATCATCCCGCACTCAACGAACTTCGATCCATGATAAGAAGGGGAGAACTTGGAGAGATTCTAAGTTTGCAAACTCGGCGTCTCTCACTGCGATATCCTCGAAGAGATATGGGTGTGCTTCTGGCGCTGGCCATTCATGATGTAGATATCTATGCATATCTTCTCAATGAGAAGCCCAGAGAACTTCTGACACTCACGAGCAGCAACTACATTAAGGGCATAGAAGAGGAGGCTTTCATATTTATGAAGTTCTCCAAAGCATCTGGATATATTGTAGAGTCCTGGAACTACCCCCTAGGCAAGAAGATTAGAGAACTGATAGTTGTGGGTACAGAAAGCGCTGCCAAGATAGATTATCTCAAACCTGACGAAATTATAATTTACGATTCTGCCATTGTGGACGAACAGGTCAAAAACGAGGGCGAGTTTATAAAGAGAGTGCCCTACACTGAGCCTCTAAAGGCTGAACTTTTGGATTTTGTGAAATCTATAAAGGATAGAAAGAGGCCCAAGGCAGATATGTATGTGGGACTCAAGGCTGTGGAAATTATAGAGAAGGCTATGGAGAGCGCAAGAAAAAGGAGTTTTGTAAGATGTGAGTAAAGATGATCCCACTCTTCATTGGAGGCACAGGGAGAAGCGGAACCACAGTGCTGGGAAGAACTCTATCACTGCATCCTGAGATATTCACCATTCCATTCGAGTCTCGATTTATAGTGGATCCTTATGGATTAAGAGACCTAATATATGCCCTCTCAGATGAGTGGGACCAGTATCACGGCCACGTGGCAGTCAAGAATTTTATGGAACTAATGCATGAGTTATATCCATCCAAGAGCAGGTATCTTTACAAGATTGCAGGTTGGAAATTATACACAAAGTTCCATATCTCACCTCCAAAGTATCATATTACCCTTGATGGAAAATGGAAAGATGAGAAGTTTTTCAACTACAAAAAGGTACCATTCTCAGTTTTAATCTCCCGCAAGAAATTTGGTAACATAATGAACAATTTTATGAATAAGATAATTCTTACCGAGTATAACGGCTACTGGCAAGGCTATGGCACCGCAATATCTCCGCGAATGTATGTTACAAAGCATTTTGAATATGAGGAGATTCTAACTCTTGCAAGAGATTTTGTATCGCAAATCTGGGAAGAGATTGCAAAGAGATATAAGGCGAACGTTGTGGCTGAGCAAACTCCGACAAATCTCAATCATGCCCTATTTCTCCGTGATCTGTTTCCCAAAATGCGATTTATTCACATTTATCGAGATCCCAGAGACGTAGTGAGTTCGTATAAGAGACAGTCTTGGGGCGGAAATAGCGCGGTGGAGGCAGTGCCCATAATAAAGAACACGCTTCTCAAGTGGGAGCAGGATAAGAAAGAGCTGCCCGAGGATTCCTATATTGAGATTTCTTTGGAAGAGCTAGTCTCCAATACAAAGGAGACCTTGCAGCGAATATGCGATTTTATAGGCGTGCAGTTCGATGCCCGCATGCTCAATATGGATCTGAGCAAGAGCCACTCAGGACGCTGGAAAAAGGATCTGAGCGAGGAAGAAGTCAAGCTTGTGGAATGCGAACTGGGCTGGTTTATGCGGGCCAAGGGCTATTTAGATTAGCCCCTCCTTTTTCCCCATGAATATGTTGGCTTTGAGCCATGATTCTGGAGAGCCTATATCCAAGCGTGTACCCTGCAACTCCAGGGCCATTAATCTGCGGGAAAAAGCAAAGAGCTTAAGTGCGTCTGTGAGCTGATATTCTCCGCCCTTACCCTTCTGGATGTTTTTAAGATATGTGAATATCTCAGGAGTGAGAAGATAGCGACCCACAACAGCGAGATTGGACGGTGCATTTTCCGGCTCTGGCTTCTCTACAAGCTCATCCACCACATAAACCGGCGGCTTGCTCAGGTTTGAGGGCTTGATTATCCCGTATTTGCTAGTCTCTTCCCTAGGCACCTTCATCACGCCTATCACAGGGTCGCCGCTCTGCGAAAATACATCAATGAGGGCCCTTGTTGCCGGTCTCTCGTTTATTATTATATCATCGCCAAGCAAGATGACAAAGGGCTCGTCGCCCACAAATTTCTCGGCTATGAGAACTGCATGGCCAAGGCCTAAAGGCTCTTTCTGGCGCACATACATTATATTTGCCATCTCAGATATTCTCTTTATCTCCTCAAGCTCTCTCTCTTTGCCCTTCTTCTTGAGAAATTCTTCCAACTCGGGGCTGCGATCAAAATAGTCTTCGATGGCTCTTTTTGTGCGCCCGGTGATGATGAGTATATCCTCGCATCCTGATTTAACAGCTTCTTCCACCACATAGTGTATTGCAGGCTTATTCAAGATAGGAAGCATCTCTTTGGGTTGGGTTTTGGTCACGGGTAGCATCCTTGTGCCAAGTCCTGCGGCAGGTATCACAGCCTTCATGGTTGAGAATGAGATTAACTCTATATATATGTTTGCAGATTTGGGGCTATGAAAATAGGTGTTGTGGGCACAGGATATGTAGGTTTGACCACTGCGTTGCTTTTTGCAGAACTGGGACACGACGTTGTTGCCATAGATATTGATAAGGATAAGGTAGATAAGATAAATAGGGGAATATGTCCCATCTACGAGCCAGGTGCAGATGAAATTTTGAAAAAGCATGCGAGCAAGAACTTGAGAGCTACCACTAATTATGAGATTGAAGATAGAGATTTGATATTTATCTGTGTAGGCACTCCCTCACGCAAGGATGGAAGCATGGAAACTAAGTATCTGGAGGAGGCAGCCCGGCAAATAGGGAGAAGATTGAAGAGGGGGAGCGTGACGGTGGTAAAGAGCACAGTGCTTCCCGGCACCACGGAAGAACTCGTAATTTCCATCTTGGAGAGAGAGAGCATGATGAAGCGCGGTGAGTTTGGAGTGGCAATGAATCCCGAGTTTTTGAGAGAAGGATTGGCAATCTACGATACCTTCCATCCAGATAGAATTGTGATTGGCGAATTGGATAAGAGAAGTGGAGATATACTAGAAAAATTATACAAACCTTTAAATGCTCCAATTCTGCGCACTTCCATCAAGGTAGCGGAGATGATAAAATACGCAAGCAACGCATTTTTAGCCATGAAGATTTCCTTTGCCAACGAAATCGCAATTCTATGCGAGAAGCTGGGCATAGATATCTACGATGTTACGAAGGGTGTGGGCATGGACCATCGTATCTCTCCGCATTTTCTCAATGCGGGCGCTGGATTTGGAGGCTCCTGCTTTCCCAAGGATGTTAAAGCCCTTATATATCTTGCCAAGAAACTGGGCTATGAGCCAAGGCTTCTCACGGGAACCCTGGAAATCAATGAGTATATGCCCAAGCATATTGTGGAGCTTGCTGAGCGCGAGCTGGGCTCCCTTAAAGGCGTGAAGATCGCAATTTTGGGCCTGGCTTTCAAGCCCGAGACCGATGATATACGCGAGACCCGTGCCCTGCCCATGGTAAAGGAACTTCTAAAAAGAGGTGCCCAGGTAATAGGCTACGATCCTAAAGCCATGGAGAATTTCAAGAGACTCGTGCCAGAGATTGAGTATGCTAAAAGCGTGGAGGAGGCTGTGAGCAACGCGGATGTGGTTATAATTCAGGCAGATTGGAAAGAGTTCAAGAACATAGATTTTGATAGCTTTGAGAATCTCAAACTTGTGGTGGATGGCAGAAGAACTGTGAGGCCAAAAAAAGTGAGATATGTAGCCGTGGGTCGAGGAGATTGAGTTGCATATTTTGATGCTTCTCTCCAACCCGTTCAAGCCGGATCCCAGGGTGTACGAGGAGGCTAAGGCTCTTGCGGAAGACGGGCATCGTGTCACCATACTCGCCTGGGACAGAGAGCTGCGATTTCCCCAGAAGGAGAAGAAAGGGGGAATAGAGATAATTCGCGTGAAAGTCAAGGGCAGCTACGGCAAGTTCAGCGAGTTCTTTTTCCCGCTACTTCTCTACTACAAAAAGGCCAAGAAGCTGGCAAGGGGGATAGAATATCAGGCTGTGCATGCCCACGATTTTGACACGCTACCCCTGGGTATATTATTAGCGAGGAGAAGAAAAGTGCCGCTAATCTACGATGTGCATGATGATTACGCATCCATGATAGCAGAGTCTGTGCCATCATTCCTCGCCACCTTCGTGAATTTGCTGCAGAAGGCATTGATGAGATTTGCAACCCGCATAATTTACGCGAACAAAGCGTTGCGTCGCCTGTTTGAAATCGAGGGTCTCGTCGTGATGAACTGCAAGGACCTCCAGGATTATAATATAAGCGTGGAGGAACTTCGCAGGAGATTCAATCTTGAGGGATTCACCATCGTTTACATTGGCATATTTCGCCAGATTGAATTTCTCAGAATATTGATTCATGCCGCAAAGAAAAGCAATGCTTTTCTAATTTTAGGTGGTGATGGCCCGTATCGCGACGAGGTTCTTCGCCTAATCTCCGAAGGGGGGAGGATAAAATATGTGGGCTGGGTTCCTGCGGATGAGATCCCTAAATACACAAAACTCGCAGATGCCATAGTGGTGCTCAATGATCCCAGCAAGAGATACGACAGGCTCAGCACTCCTGTGAAGATGTTTGAGGCCATGGCTGCTGGCATACCTGTCATTGTGGCTAAGGGCACAGAGGCTGAGAAGATAGTGAAAGAGGAAAATTGCGGCCTAGCTGTTGAATTTGGAAGCGTGGATGCCTTAATCCTTGCGTTGCAAAAACTGCAGGATAAGCATCTTTGGAAAGAACTAAGTGAGAATGCAAGAAGAGCGGCCATGGAGAAATACAACCGCAGTATTCAGATG